>DATFJS010000482.1:0-2823 GCA_035269045.1 Longimicrobiales bacterium
GTTCACCGAGATCTCGACGGCGCGCTCGTAGCTGATGTCCAGCTGATCGATGCCGTTCCAGTCCGAGACCACGAAGCCCTCGAATCCGAGTTCGTCCTTCAGGATGTCGGTAAGGAGCTTCCGGTGTCCGTGGCAGCGGACCCCGTTCCAGCTGTTGTAGGAGGCCATCACGGTCAGCACGCCCGCGTCGATGGCCGGGAGGTACGGCATGATGTGCACGCGGCGCAGCTCCTCCTCCGAGAGGGTCGTCTCGCCCTGGTCGATTCCGCCGGTGGTTCCGCCGTCACCGACCCAGTGCTTGGCGCAGGCGATCACACCCGTGTCCCCATCACCACCCCCCTGAAGGCCCTCCACGAACGGACCCGCGTAGGCGGCGACCCGCTCGGGGGTCTGGGCGTACGACTCGTAGGTCCGGCCCCACCGGATGTCCCGCGCCACGGCCAGCGTCGGGGCGAAGGTCCATTCCACGCCGCACGCCAGGATCTCTCGCGCGGTCGCCTCGGCGATGCGGCGGATCAGGTCCGGATCGTTGGCTGCGCCGAGGCCGATGTTGTGGGGGAAGATCGTCGCGCCCAGCACGTTGTTGTTGCCGTGGATGGCGTCGACACCATAGAGGAGAGGGATGCCGAGATGTTCGCCGTCGGCCTGAGTCGATGCCTCCCAGTACGCGTCGTGCATGTCCACCCAGTCCTCGGGGCGGTTGCCCCCGGGCCAGGAACCGCCGCCGCTCAGGACGGACCCAATGTGCCAGTCCCGGACATCGTCGGGCCCGATGAACTGCCGCTCGGGCTGGGTCATCTGTCCGACCTTCTGAGCGAGGCTCATGCGGGAGAGGATCGCGTCGATGCGGGGCGTGTCGATGGGCTTCACGTTCGAAGGGTTCCGGAGGTTGGAAGGGTCGGTCAGACGACGTCGAAGAAGGTGTGCAGTTCGGCGTTCGAATTTCCGCCGACCCACACGTCGATGCGACCCCGCTCCGCACCCATCGTGTAATCGCGGCGGCAGAAGGCGAGATCGTCGGCGTCGAGCCTGAAGCGAACACGCGTCCGCTCACCCGGCTTCAGGAACACCTTCTGGAACCGCTTGAGTTCGCGCACGGGGCGGGTGGCGGATGCGACCGGATCACAGATGTAGAGCTGCACCACCTCGTGTCCGGGACGCGATCCCAGGTTCACCACATCGACCTCGATGGTGATCTCACCGTCGAGCGACATCTCCGCCGAGCTCGTGGAGATGTGCTCGTACCCGAACGTCGTGTAGGAAAGCCCGTGTCCGAACGAGAACATCGGCCGGTACCACACGTCCAGGTGAAAGGAGGTGTTTCCGGCCGAGAGTTGTTCGGCACCCGCCGGGATGTCGTCGATGTAGACGAAGCTCTCCGGGGTCGGCGGCTTCCCCGTGCGCTTCTGTGCGTAGTAGATCGGCACCTGCCCCGTCCGGCGGGGGAAGGTCACGGGGAGCTTCCCCGACGGTGTGCGGTCACCCACGAGCAGATCGACGATGGCCGGTCCGGCCATGCTGCCCGGGTGCCAGACGCAGAGGATCGAGTCGAGCGCCTCGTGGACGCCCTCGAGCGCGAGCGGACGTCCCGTCATCAGAACGAGTACCAGGGGCGTCCCGGTCTTCGCGAGCCGGTGGATCAGCGCTTCCTGGACCCCGGGAAGCCGGATATCGGCACGACAGTGGGCCTCGCCCGAGAGGATCGCGTCCTCTCCCAGGAACAGCAGCGCCACATCCGCCGCCTCGACCGCTTCGGCCGTGGCCTCGAACTCGGCGTCGTCACGACTCCGCGGCGTCTCGAGGGTGGGGTGGTACGTGACCTCGATCCGATCGTCGATCCGGGTGCGCAGTTCGTGCAGCGGAGTCCGGCTCAGCGAAGGGTCGCCGTCGAAGATCCACGTTCCGAGCTGCTCTCTCGGCTCGTCCGCGAGGGGACCGACCACCGCGATCGACGAGATCCGATGCAGCGGCAGCGGGAGCGCCGGCCCTCGATCGCTCACGGGACGATTCGTCAGCAGCACCGCGCTCTCCACCGCGGCCTCGTGGGCCTCCCGGAGGTGAGCCTCCACATCGACGGAGTGGCGCTCCGGAGCGACGTGCGGAGTCTCGAACAGTCCCAGCCGGAACTTCACACGCAGGACGTTCGAGCACATCGAGTCGACCCGCGCCTCGGCGACGAGTCCGTCGTGGACCAGGCCTTCGAGGTGCTCGACGTAGCACCAGCTCGCCATCTCCATGTCGACGCCGGCGTTCGCGGCTTCCATGGCGGACTCCCGATCGCCGGAGGTGAGTCCGTGTACCGCGAGCTGTGCGATCGAGTCCCAGTCGGAGACGACGAAGCCGTCGAAGTCCCACTCCTCCCGCAGGATCGACGTCATGAGCTTCCGATTCGCGCTGGCCGGTACCCCGTCGATATCGCTGAAGGAAGCCATCAGTGTGGCCACGCCGGCCTCGACAGCCGCCTTGAATGGCGGCAGGTGGACGTCCCGGAGCTGCCGTTCGGGGATGTCGGTGGAGTTGTAGTCCCGCCCGGCTTCGCTCGCACCGTAGCCGGCGAAGTGCTTCGCGCAGGCGGCGATGGTGTCGTGGGCCGACAGGTCGTCTCCCTGGAAGCCCCGGACCATCGCCTCTGCGAGACGCGAGCCGAGGTACGGGTCCTCGCCCAGACACTCCGCCACACGCCCCCAGCGGGGATCACGTCCGATGTCCACCATCGGGGCGAAGGTCCAGTTCACACCGCTGGCCGCCGCCTCGACGGCTGCCGCACGAGCCCCTCGACGGATCAGTTCGGGATTCCAGCTGGACGCCTGCCCGATCGGGATC
>DATFJS010000483.1:0-5505 GCA_035269045.1 Longimicrobiales bacterium
CCACGAGTGACCCGAAGGCGGCCGGCACGGGAACGCTGCGCTCGAATCGACCCATGGCGTATGCGCGCGCGAACTCTCCGACCCGGGCGGGAAGGAGGTTGTTCGCCATGAACCCGATCGTCACCGCCCCGAAGCGGGAGGCGAGGGGTGTGTCGGGGTCGATGGGATGCAGGAGAATCCGCCAGCGGATCGCGCGAATGAGAAACCCGAACGTCGCCACCCCGACGGCCGCCGACAGCAGCACCCAGTCGGCGTCGCGCACGAGCCCGGTCACCTCCGACAGGTCGACCCCCCGGAGCGTCCACCAGACGAGAAGGGCCGAGATCGCGAATCCCAGCCATCCCTTCCAGCCGAATTTCATCCTCCCCGGGCCCGCCGGATGATGTCGGCCATCTCGCGTACCGCCCTCTCCATCCCGACGAGCACGGCACGGGAGACGATGGAGTGCCCGATGTTGAGCTCCTCGATGTCCTCGATCGCAGCCACCCGGGCGACGTTCTCGTAGGTCAGGCCGTGTCCGGCGTGGACGTTCAGGCCCCGATCCCGCGCGCGGCGGGACGCCGCGCTCAGCCGGTCCAGCTCGTGGTACCGGGCCTCGGCGGAGCGCGCGTTGGCGTATTCGCCCGTGTGGAGCTCGACGGCGTCGACCCCGAGCTCCGCCGCCACGTCCAGCACCGCGGGAACGGGATCGACGAACAGCGACGTCCGGATCCCCGCACCACTCAGCCGTGCAAGCGCCTCTTCCGTCGCAGCGCGAACCCGGGAATCGGTCAGGGCGAGTCCACCCTCGGTCGTGACTTCGTTGCGTTTCTCCGGGACGATCGTCGCCTGGTGGGGCGCGACCTCGACGGCGAGGTCCACGATCTCGGGAACGGTGGCGAGCTCGAAGTTGAGCGGCGTCCGGAGGGTCGCCGCCAGCACCTCGACGTCGCGGTCCTGGATGTGGCGACGATCCGAGCGAAGGTGGACGGTGATCCCGTCGGCGCCGGCCAGTTCGACGAGGACGGCGGCCCGTGCGGGGTCCGGCTCGTCGGTTCGGCGCGCCTCCCTGACGGTGGCGACGTGGTCGATGTTGACGAAGAGCCTCATGCTTCGTTCCTCATGCGTCGATCGGGGTTCCGGGTCAGTCGTCGAGTTCGAACAGTTCGAGAAAATGATCGTTCGTACCGGGGTCGACGCCCTCCTCCGCCATCCGACGGAGCAGCGCCGATCGGCCGATCTCCCGATACAGCCCCTGAATGTCGGGCGGAAGCGCCCGCATGTGCAGGGCCACCGCCTCGACATCCCCGTCCGCGACCGGACCGGTCACGCCTCGCACCGGACCGAAGCGGTGGATTCCGTCGAGTGCGCCCTCCCCGAGACGGAGCAGGGCATCACGCGCCTCGGTGGGGTCGACCCCCGTCTTCGCGAGCAGCTCCTCGGCGGCGGCGACGATGCCGGCGATTCCGTTCGAGATCAGCAGGGACGCCGCGTGAACCAGCGGGCGCCGTGCAACCGGGACATCCAGCGGGACGGCCGCGAGTGCATGAGCCAGGCGTCGGCCCGCATTCGCGGCTTCCGGCTCGCCGGACACCACGATGCCGGCCCGGTCGAACAGGCGCGCACCCGGCACGGCGTGTGGGACCGTCTGCAATGGGAAGAACGAACCCACCGAGTACCCGCGGGCGTGGAGCGGGGCCAGTACATCGGTGCTGAGCGCACCCGACGTGTGCAGTACCGGTACGCCTCGGCGCGGCGGAACGTGTCCGGCGAGCGCGTGCGCCAGCTCGGGAAGCACCGTGTCCGGTACGGTCAGGAGCACGACCGTCGCCTCCCGACCCGGCGCTGCGAGACCGAAGGTGTACTCGGCGACACCCTGGGTGAAGAGTGGGTGGGACGGCGGCTCGGGGTGACGCCCGCAGATCCGAAGCGAACGAACGGCGTCGGCTTCGACGAGCGCATCCGCCAGCGCGAGACCGAGTCGCCCGGGGCCGATCACATGGAGGTGCTCCACGTCAGTCGACGTACTCCACGTCTGCCCGTCCGGAAAGGCGGCCCTTCGTGGCGGCGGGTACCCGCGCCACGACTTCCATCACCGCTCCGTCGTGCGTCTGCTCGATCATTTCGCCGTCGCGATGGATCTCGGCCAGGACGTCGCCCGCCGCGGCCGGTACGCGGATGTGGATCCGGTGCATCCGGGCACGGGCTCTCGCGAGAAGGGCGGCCTTCAGGCTGTCCAGCGTTTCGGGCACGTGCGCCGACACGAACAGCGCCGGCGGCGCCGATCCGTCCCGCGCCCGGATCTCCTCCTGAAGAGCCAGCGCGGCGTCCGGCTCGACCGCGTCCATCTTGTTGAAGACCAGAATCTGCGGGCGGTCGGCCAGATCGAGGTCCTCGAGGACCTCCTCCACGACCTGTTCCTGCTCCGCGCGGTCGGGATGGGACGCGTCCTGGACATGGAGAATGACGTCCGCCTCCCGCGCCTCCTCCAGCGTGGATCGGAAGGACGCGACGAGATGGTGGGGCAGCTTCCGGATGAACCCGACCGTGTCCGTCAGCAGGGCCGTGTAGCCGGCCTCCAGCTCTACCGAACGCGTCGTCGAGTCCAGCGTCGCGAAGAGTCGGTCCTCGATGAACACGTCGGCGCCGGAGAGGGCGTGGAGCAGCGACGACTTCCCCGCGTTCGTATACCCGACCAGCGCCACACGGAACTCCCCCTGACGCTGGAGACGCTGGACCTCGCGGGCGGCCGCCACCTCCTGGAGCTTTCGCTTCAGAGCCGCGATCCGGATGCCGATCAGCCGACGGTCGGTCTCGATCTGCGTCTCACCGGGTCCGCGCAGCCCGATTCCACCACGTGTCCGCGAGAGGTGGGTCCACATGCGCTTCAGCCGGGGACGCAGGTACTCGAGCTGCGCGAGCTCGACCTGAAGGCGGGCCTCGTTCGAGCGCGCCCGCGTGGCGAAGATGTCGAGGATCAGTTCGGGGCGGTCCATGACGCGCACCCCGAGGACGTCCTCGAGATTCTTGCCCTGTGCGGGGCTCAGTTCCTCGTCGAAGATCACGAGATCCGCCTCGCGCTCGACGAGATGCTCCCGGAGTTCCTCTGCCTTGCCCTGGCCGATGTAGAGACGGGGATTCGGCGCATCGATCCGCTGCTGGAGGGCGCCCACGACCTCCCCGCCCGCCGTGTCCGTGAGCCGAGCGAGCTCCATGAGGTGCTCCTTCGCGAGACGGGGATCGACGTCCTTGGTGGGCGCCCCCATCAGCATCGCCCGGTCCACGGGCGTGCGATTGTCGATGAGCTGGGTCGGAATGTTCGTCTTCCTCCGGTGGGACCGCCGGGGCGTTCGAGCGGATCGATGCGTCAGATCACGTCGAACGAGCCGCCGGGCGGTCCGGATACATGGCTTCGCGCCATTGTTTCTATCCCGTGGACCCCTCTGCGGATCCACCTGAACGGGTGTCCTTCCCGGCAGAGCCGTCCGCCACGTCCCGTGCCGCCCGGCGCTGCTCCTCGAACCACCGCATCCGCTCCGCGAGCTTCCGTTCGAACCCGAAGCGGCCCGGCTCGTACAGAGGCCCCGCGTCGACCTCGTCCGGGAGGAAGCGCTGAGCGGATACGCCGGTCTCGGTCTCGGGGTCGTACTGGTAGCCGTGGGCGTATCCGAGATCCTTCATCAGATCGGTCGGTGCGTTCCGGATGTGGAGGGGCACGGGCGCGGCCGGATGGTCGGATGCCGCCCTCTGTGCGGACTTCCAGGCGCGATAGATCCGGATCGACTTCGGGGCGAGCGCGAGATATACGGTCGCCTCGGCCAGCGCCAGTTCACCCTCGGGCGACCCCAGGAAGAGAAAGGCGTCGCGCGCGGCGAGCGTCACGCGCAGCGCCTCCGGATCCGCGAGCCCGATGTCCTCCGACGCCATGCGGACCAGGCGGCGGGCCACATAGCGCGGGTCTTCCCCACCCCTCAGCATGCGCGCCAGCCAGTAGAGCGCGGCGTCGGGATCACTGCCCCGCACCGACTTGTGCAGGGCGCTGATGAGGTTGAAGTGCTCCTCCCCGCCCTTGTCGTAGACGGCGAAGCGATGCTGTGCCGCCTCCCCCACCACGTCCGCATCGATCCGTCCGCCGGCCCCCGCGAGCGTCGCCGCCGACTCCAGGACTCCGAGCGCCCGGCGTGCATCGCCATCGGCGAGCGTCGCGATGCGTGCCAGGACCCCGTCCTCGACGGCGAGGCCGGCGCCACCCAGTCCACGCTCCTCGTCCCGGAGGGCGTCCAGCAGGATCTCCTCCAGGTCGTCGGGGCCGAGCGGCTCAAGCACGAACACGGGCGCCCGCGACAGGAGGGGGCGAACGATCTCGAAGGAGGGGTTCTCGGTCGTGGCCCCGATCAGGATGATCGTGCCCGCCTCGACATGGGGCAGGAACGCGTCCTGCTGGGCCTTGTTGAAGCGATGGATCTCGTCACAGAAGAGGAGGGTGCGCTCCCCCGTCACCCGCAGTCGCTCACCCGCCTCGGCGATGATCTCCCGCACGCGGGGGACCCCCTCGGTCACAGCGCTGAAGGGGACGAACCGCACCCCGGTCTCCCGCGCGACGAGGCGCGCCAGCGTCGTCTTTCCACTTCCCGGCGGGCCCCAGAAGATCAGGGACGATGGTGCGCCCCCCTCGAGCATCTCGCGGAGGGCCTTTCCCTCGGCCAGGAGGTGCGACTGCCCCCGGAACTCGTCGAGCGTGCGGGGGCGCATCCGCGCCGCGAGCGGAGCCCCCTCGGCCGGTTCGTCCGAGGGTCCGGTCGCACCGCTTCCAACGTTGCCGAAGAGGTCGGGGCCGCTCATGGCCCGGCGTCCGTCGACTCCGGGTCGACCATCCGCTCCACCTCCGCGACGAGGGCGTCGGCGGTGTTGAGCCGGGGGTCTTCGAGAACACGCTCGAGGAGACGATCCAGCAGTTCCCCGAAGTGCGGGCCAGGCTTCAGCCCGAGACGGATCAGGTCCCGGCCTCCGATCGCCAGGTCACCGACGGTGAGGGGCGGCCCCGCGGCGAACTCGGCACGTGCCCGGTCGAGGCGTGCCCGGACGGCCGATTCGGGCCCGTCCCCGGCCGGATCGTGTCCGGGCCGATCCGATGCACTCTCGATCGCCGCCTCGACGAGTCGGACCCGATCCGCCACCTGTTCCGGACCCACGGCCGCGAGCCAGCGGCGCACATCGCCATCGGAAGCGTCCGCCTCCGGAGGGAGCCCGGGACCGGCGAGCAGCCCGACGGTACGGTCCATGTCGGCGTTGCTGAAGCGCAGCCCCCTCATCCACGTCGCGACCCCCTCCGCGAGTGCGGTACGATCCACCCCGCCGCCATCGCCGCCCAGCGCGACCTCGACGAGCGCCACCGTGCGCAGGACGGGGTCGTCGGGCGAAAGTCGGGCGACTCGATCGACCGCCGCGGACCACAGCGGGTCCGGCGCGGCGGCCAGCGCCGGGGCCACCCGGTCCAGGGCTCCGGACGCGCGATACAGCTCGAGG
>DATFJS010000484.1:0-5309 GCA_035269045.1 Longimicrobiales bacterium
GCCCACGTCACGACCCGCAACGCGTCCCGTCTGTTCTCCCTTCCCGAACCCGCCTGACCGTGGCACGCCGAATCCAGGTCCTCCCGGACACGGTCGCGAACCAGATCGCGGCCGGAGAGGTGGTGGAGCGACCCGCCTCCGTGGTCAAGGAGCTGGTCGAGAATGCGCTCGACGCCGGTGCGCGGGACATCGAGGTGTCGATCGAGGTGGGGGGCAAGCGACTGATCCGGGTCGCGGACGACGGCGAGGGAATGTCGCGGGAGGACGCGCTGCTGTGTCTGGATCGCCATGCCACGAGCAAGATCACCGCGGCGGAGGACCTGAAGGACGTCCCGACCTTCGGCTTTCGCGGGGAGGCGCTGCCGTCCATCGCGGCGGTGTCCCGTCTCACTCTGGAGACCGCCACCGACGAGGACTCCACGCGCCTCCGGTCCACCGGAGGCCGCATCCTCGACGTGGAAGACGCCGCGCGTCGCCGTGGAACCACGGTCGAGGTGAAGCGGCTGTTCTTCAACGCTCCCGCCCGCGCGAAATTCCTCAAGACGCCCCGCGTGGAGACCCGCGCGGTGTCCGAGGTGCTCCACACCGTCGCGCTCGCGCATCCCGAGGTCGGACTTCGACTCCTGTCGGGCGATCGCGTGCTTCTCGACGTGCCGTCGGGCGAGGAGATGACCGGTCGCGTCGCTCGCCTGTGGGGGGACGACGTCGTGCGGACCCTTCTTCCCATCCGACACGAGACCGACGCCGGCCGAATGTGGGGACTCGCGCAGCGACCGGATGCGGCCGAATCGGGCCCCCGCCGGGGGGGGTTCTTCCTCGGTCGGCGCAGCTTCCGGGACCCGGACCTGGTCAAGGCGGTCGGACGGGGCTACAGGACCACGCTGCCGCGGGGCGTCCACCCGTGGTTCGTACTCCATCTCGAGCTCGCCGCCGGCGCCGCGGACGTGAACGTCCACCCGGCGAAGGCGGAGATTCGTTTCCGCGACCCGGAGGCCGTTCGGGACCTGGTCGAGTCCGGCATCCGTGCGGGCATGGCGACCGAGGCCTCGTCGGCGACGCTCGACACCGATCTGCCGCGTCCCGCGTGGCCGGATCGCGTGGCCGAACGCCCGGCCTCCACGACCGGGTCGACCGGCGGGTCGACGGCCGGATCGAAGGTCCCGCGCGACGAAGGGCGCCCTTCCGGGGGGACCCGGGACCAGATGGCGCTGTTCGTGACCGGGGGACCGTCCACCGATGCCGACGATCGGGACCGCGCCGAACCGGGGGAGACGGAGGAATCGGGAGCCGCCGCGGGCGACCGCCCGGTTCGAGCACCCGAGAGACCCCGCCTCTGGCAGGTCCACAACACGTGGATCTTCGCCGAGACGCGGGACGGTCTCCTGATCATCGACCAGCACTCCGCGCACGAGCGGGTCCTGTTCCACCGGCTCATGCGGGCGTACGAGGAGGGGGGGGAGACCTCGCAGCGGCTGCTCTTCCCGCTGACGTTGCGGCTCCGCCCCGAGGAGCTCGCGCAGGTGGAAGAGGTGTCCGGTCTGCTCCGGCGCGCCGGCTTCGAGGTGGAGCCGTTCGGGACCGATACGGTGGTCGTGCACGCGACCCCCAACCCGCATCCGTACTTCGACGCGGCGCGCTGCTTCCGCGAGATGGTCACGGAGCTCACCGAGGGACGGTCGGACCTGATGCAGTCCGCACGCAACCAGCACGAACGGATCGCCATGACCTTCGCGTGCAAGGGCGCGATCAAGGCGGGTCAGAGGCTGTCCGACGGTGAGATGCAGGAACTGTTCGACGCCCTCTTCGCCACGGAACTCCCCCATCACGACGTGCACGGGCGCCCCACGATCGTGCGCCTGGGTCGCGGGGAGCTCGAGCGGAAGTTCGGCCGGTGAGTCCGGCGGTGGATCGGTCGGCGGGTGGGCCGCCGCGCGGTATCGCCCTCACGGGCGCGACCACGTCCGGCAAGACGTCGGTCGCCCTCGAACTCGCGCGGCGTCTGGGTGGCGAGATCATCTCGATGGATTCCCGGCAGGTGTACCGCGGAATGGACATCGGGACCGACAAGGTTTCGGACGGCCATCGCGTCGAGATCCCGCACCACGGCCTCGATCTCGTGGACCCGGGCGAGCGGTATTCCGCGGGCCGGTTCTCACGGGATGCGCGACGCTGGATCGGGGAGATCGAGGCGCGGGGCCGCGTACCGATCCTGGCCGGCGGGACCGGATTCTTCCTGAAGTCGCTCACCCACCCGATCTTCGACGAACCGGAGATGGATGCGGACCGTCGGAGCCGTCTTCAGAGCTGGCTCGACGAACAGCCCCCGGAGCGCCTCGCCGACTGGGTGCGACGTCTCGATCCGGACAGGGCCGAACTGGCGATCGAAGGGGGACCACAGCGCCTGACGCGAACGCTCGAGGTGCCGCTTCTCACCGGTCGCTCGCTGAGCGCCTGGCACCGGCGTCGCCCCGCCGCCCATCAGCCGGTGCCGCTTCTGGTGGTGGTCCTGGATGTGGACCGTGCCGAACTCGACCGGCGGATCGACGCGCGCGTGGACCGGATGGTGCGGGACGGGCTCGTCGAGGAGGTCGAGTCGCTCCTCGAGCGGGGATTCGGACCCGACGCACCCGGAATGACGGGTACGGGGTATCGCGAGATCGTCGACGTCCTGCGCGAGGGCCGCGATCTGGACGACGCGCTGGACGACATGCGCGCACAGACCCGACGCTACGCGCGGCGGCAGATCACCTGGTTCCGGCACCAGCTGCCGGACGACGCCATCGTGATCGAGGCGGACGCGCCCGCATCGGACCCGGACGCACTGGAAGACCGAGTGGAGCGCATCATCGAGGAGTGGCGGAGACGCCGAGGCGAGGAGACACCGTGAAGATCGGAATCACCTGCTATCCCACGTACGGAGGGTCGGGCGCGGTCGCGACCGAGCTCGGCCTGTCGCTCGCCGAACGGGGACACGAGGTGCACTTCGTGTCGTACGCGCTGCCCTTCCGGCTCAACCGCTTCCACGAACGGGTCTTCTTCCACGAAGTCGAGATGGAGCAGTACCCGCTCTTCGAGCACCCGCCGTACTCCCTGGCGCTGGCCGTGGCGATCCACGGGGTCGCGCGGGATGCGGAGCTGGACCTCATGCACGTCCACTACGCGATCCCCCATGCCACCTCGGCCTGGGTGGCCCGGAAGATGCTGGCCGAGGAGGGACGCGACCTCCCGATCGTCACCACGCTGCACGGGACCGACATCACCCTGGTGGGGATCCATCCCAGCTTCCAGCCGATCACGCGCTTCTCGATCCGCCACTCGCACGGTCTCACGGCGGTGTCCCACTACCTCGCCGAGCAGACCGAGAACGATTTCGGCGTGCCCCGAAGCGACATCGAGGTGATCCCGAATTTCATCGACCCGGAGTCGTACTATCCGGGGCGGAAGCCGTGCCACCGCGAGACCCTGGCACCGGGGGGCGAGAAGATCGTCATGCACGTGTCGAACTTCCGCTCGGTGAAGCGGATCCCGGACGTCGTGATGACCTTCGCCGGCATCCTGGACCATGTCGACGCCCGCCTGGTGCTGGTGGGCGACGGGCCGGAACGTCCTCGCGCGCGAGAGATCGCCGAGCGACTCGGCATCGAGGACTCGGTGGTCTTCCTGGGCAAGCATGCCGCCGTCGAGGAGCTCCTCGCCTGCGCGGACCTCTTTCTCCTGCCGTCGGAGTCGGAGTCCTTCGGCCTCGCGGCGCTCGAGGCGATGGCATGCGGCGTGCCCGTGATCACGTCGGATGTCGGTGGACTGCCGGAGGTCGTCGTCGAGGGGGAGGTTGGCCACCTCCTGCCGGTCGGTGACTTCGAAGGCATGGCGGAGGCCGGCGTCTCGATCCTCGCGGACGATGCGCGGCATGCCCGGATGTCCGGGAACGCCCGAGCTCTGGCGGTCGAACGGTATTCCACCGAGAAGGTGGTGCCGATGTACGAGTCCTACTACCGCCGGATCCTGGCGGCCTCCTCCGCGTGAACGTTCTCGAATCGATCGTTCTGGGCATCGTCCAGGGCGCGACCGAGTTCCTCCCGGTCTCCAGCTCGGGACATCTCGTCGTCGGGCAGCGCCTGCTGGGACTGGACCTCCCGGGGGTGGCCTTCGAGATCGCGGTCCACCTCGGTACGCTGGTGTCGATTCTGTGGGTGTACCGGGCGCGGGTCCTCGCGCTCGCGGACGGCGCGGTACGGGGGACGCGCTCGGCCTGGGACGAGATCGGACTGCTGGTTCTGGCTACGCTGCCGGCCGCCATCATCGGCGTCGGATTCGGGGACGCCATCGAGGGCGTGTTCGACACCCCCGCGTGGGCGGGCGTGGGCTTCCTCGTGACCGGTGCGATCCTGTGGTCCACGCGGGCGCCCATGAATCGCGGACGACGCCTCCCCGTGACCCCGACCATCGCGCTCGTCGTCGGACTCGCACAGGCGCTGGCGCTCGTCCCGGGGATCTCCCGCTCCGGCACCACGGTGGCCGCCGCCCTCTGGCTCGGCGTCGCGCCGGTCGAGGCCGCCGCGTTCTCCTTCCTGATGGCGCTCGTGGCGATCGCGGGGGCGGCGGTGCTGGCCGCGCCCGAGCTCGCGGCGGGCGGGGCCGGCGTGGGCGTGGGCACCGTGCTGGCGGGGGCGGTCGCGGCGGGCCTCACGGGCATCGCCGCGATCCACAGCTTCGTCGCGCTTCTGCGGCGGCAGGACTTCCATCGTTTCACCTGGTACGTGGTCCCACTCGGACTCGGCTTCCTCCTCTACCTCCGCCTCACCGCGTCATGACGGATCCCCACGGCACCCCCGATCAGGAACCGGACCGCGCCTCCGGTGACGCCCGCCGCGACGCGGACCCGCTCGACACCCTGGTACGGCTCGCCCTCGCCGAGGATGTGGGTCCGGGCGACTTCACCTCCGAGTGGACGGTTCCGGCCGATGCGCGGGGCGAGGCCACGGTCGTCGCCAAGGCGGGCGTGGTCGTGGCCGGCGTGGACGCGGCGCTGCGCGTCTTCGCGGCGGTGGATCCCTCGATCGAGATCGAAGTACGCGCCGCGGATGGCAGCTTCGTCGGAACGGGGGAAGGCGTGCTGGACATCACCGGACCGCTCCGCGGGATTCTCACCGCCGAGCGGACCGCGCTGAACTTTCTGGGCCGACTCTCGGGGATCGCCGGTCTGACGTTCGCCTTCGTAGAGGCGGTGCGCGGCACGAGCGCGCGGATCGTCGACACGCGGAAGACCACCCCGGGCTTTCGGATGCTCGAGAAGGCTGCCGTGCGGGCGG
>DATFJS010000485.1:0-9221 GCA_035269045.1 Longimicrobiales bacterium
ACGCTGCATCAGTACGCCCTCGCGATCTACCTCGAGCGCGCCCTGGAAGACGGGAGCCTCGAGACCTATCTCGACCGGACGAGCGCCCTGTACCGACGCGCCGCGGAGACCACCGTCCGCTGCGTTCGGGAGCACCTGGACATGCCGTGTCTGGATCCCGAGGGGGGCCTGTACACGGTGGTGGACGTCGGGGCCGACGCGGATCGGTTCGTCCACCGCGTGCTGGCGGAGACCGGGGTCATTCTCGTGCCCGGCCGGGGATTCGGGCCGTCCCTCGCCGAGGCGGTACGCATCTCCTACGGTCCGCTGGCGACCGACCCGGACCGGATCGAGGAGGGAATCAGGCGGGTGGGTCGCCTGCGCGGCCGCTGATCCAGACGAGCGTGGTGACCCAGTCCGGTCCCGCCCGATACCTTCCGCGGAGATCGGTGGCCCGGAGCGGGGGGTCCTCCGAGGCCCATTCGACCCGGAACGACTCGCCGGCCCCGAAGACGATCCGCGCCTCCTGAAAGCCGATCCACCGTTCCGCGATCGGGTGGACGGCCTTGAAGATCGATTCCTTCGCGCTGAACGCGACGATGTCCAGGGGCGGGACGAATTCCTCCCGTTCCTCGGGACGCAACACCAGGCGCCCGGTGCCGTCCGGAAGTGCCGCGCCGCGCTCCACGTCGATCCCGATGCTCCGGCAGGCCGGTTCATGCGCCACGACCGCACCGATGATTCCCGCGGTGTGGGTGATGGAGCCCGCGAATCCTCCCGGCCAGACCGGACCGCGAGACGGTCCTGCCGGCAGGACTGCATCCGCGGGACCCCCGAGCGCCGCCAGTGCCGCGCGGGCACAGGCGCGACCTCGCATGAACTCCACGCGCCGTTTCTCCACCGCTCGCTCGAGCTGTCCGGCGTCGTCGTCGCGCAGATGTCGTTCCACCGTATCCACGCCCCAGACCATCACCGCCGAGCCGGGGGGTGCGAGCGCGTCCCACGCATCACGGACCGCACGAGCGGCCACGGCATCGATCGGGGGCACCCGGAGGTCTCCGTGCGTGTCACCATCCATCTCGACGTCCATGGTGTGCGGAGGGCCGTTGGAGGGGAGGGAGAAACTGCTCGGCCACGAGCCGAGGGGCACAGTAGGCGCAGGCTGCTCCAGTGGCGAGCGCACGACCCCCTCGCGCCTGGTATCCGGCGCACCTTCCCTTTAGACATTCGGCACAGGTCGGGAGTATACTAGGGCGATTCCCGGCCCTGCCCAGATCCTCCCGGAGTGCGTCACGTGTTGCTCAAGAGATTCCGTTTCCCTCTCTCGCTGCTGCTGATCGCGGCTGCCAGTCAGTCCGTGGAGGCTCAGAGCCTCGTCTGGGGATCGATCGAGGGTCGGGCCCGAGGACCCGCCGGCGATGCCATCGGGCCGGTATCGGTGGTCCTGACATCGGCCGAGAACGGGATCGAACGCAGCTTCACGTCGGACCGCTCGGGCCGGTTCTCCATCTCGCTCGTCGCACCGGGGCTGTACACGCTGCGGGTCGAGAGTCTCGGGTTCCGGCCTGTGGTCCTCACGGACCTCGCGGTGCCCGCGGGGGAGCGTCTCCCGGTCGAGGTCCTGCTCTCGCCCGCGAGCGGGGTCGTGACGGACGTCGATTCCGTCGCTGCCGGGGTCACCTTCTCCGGCCGCCAGTCGCGCAGCGGTGAGCGGATCGGACCGGACGCCGGGCGAGGGCTCGCCTTCCGGACGGGCGCGCTCAACGAGGTCGCGGCCCTGTCGACCTCCATGGATCGCTATCTCGGCGTCGAGGGCCTGCCGGGCTCGATGACCCCGATCCTCGTGGATGGCGTCCTCGTTTCCCTCGCACCTCACCCGTCCATTCGGTCCGAGGCGACCGCCAGCCCGCTGCTGAACCTGGCGACGTTCTCCTCTCTCGACATTCTCGCGACTCCGGCGGACGTCGAGTGGTGGGGTGGGGGCGGTGCCCTCGCGCTGACCTCGCGTTCCGGCTCGGAGCGACCGGGGAGTTCCCGGATCGAGGGAGCCTTCAGCGCGGACGCGCTTCAGTTCTCGGACGAGATCACCGACGCTGCACCCGGGGCCTCCTTCTGGGGCACGGCGGCACGCCACGCCACGCTGGTTCCCGACACCGCCTATCTGTCGCTGGTCGCGGATGCGGCGCTCCTGAGCACACCGACGCCTGCACGGCTCACGCCGGCTGCCGCCGCATCGATTCCCGGCATCGACGAGGGTCTGCGGCAGCAGCTCGGTGCGCCCGGCATCGAGGACACGCGCCGTGTCGCGGCGCAGGCGCGGCTGGACTGGTGGCTGGATTCCTCGCGTCGCTTGGCACTGCGGGCCGGGCTCGGCTTCCGGGAGACGGACGCCGACGCCTACGGGCCGGCTGCTCTCGGTTTCGGGACGGACCCGCTGCAGTCGTCCTTCGACCTGTCGTTCGCCACGGACTACTCGAGCCGGAGGAGCGACAGGACGACGCTCGAGCTGCGGTTCGGCGTCAACACCAGCCAGCGCGACTTCCGCTCCGGTGATGTCGCGCAGGCGCTCGTCGTCGGCAGCGGAGCCCGTCTCGGCTCGGCCGCCGCGATGGGGGGGGAGTCGTCGCGGACCGGTGCGAACCTCGCCGCCACCCTGCGTACTCGATTCGACGGGGGCGGTGAGCTCAAGGGTGGCGTGCAGCTCCGTGGCGACCGCCACTCCATGACGCACTCGCCGTACGGAGGCGCGCGCTTCCTTTTCCCGGACCTCGCCGCGGTCCCCGGTGACTCGGCGGCGGCGATCGCCTCCGACGCGCCGGCGGCCAGCTTCCAGACCGCGGACTTCGGACTCTTCGCCCAGTACACCTGGCCACTCGCCGACGACATCCGGCTTTCCTTCGGGGGCCGGGCCGACTTCGAGGTGATCGACCCGTCGGTCACCCGGAACGCCGCCTTCGAGGATGCTTCGGGACTGGTCAACAGCGATGCGCCGACGTCCTTCACCGACTTCGGGGTCACGGGCTCTCTCCTGTGGGACCTGAGTGGAGGCCGCGGGACGTCGGTGTTCACCGCTTCGGCCAGCCTCCAGTCCGGCGACGTCGATCCGGCGCTCATCCACGAGTTGTCGGTGAACGACGGCAGCAGCCGTATTCAGCGCTTCATCGGCGATGGGGCCGGCTGGCCCACGCAGGGGCTGCCGGCCGCCGGACCGGGGCTCGAGCCGATCACCGTCTTCGGGTCGGAGATGCAGCCGCCACAGCACAGCCGGCTTCGGGCCGGACTTCGGAACCGGATCGGCGAGTCGACCGTCCTGTTCGTCGGCGGCTCGTACCGGCGCAGCGAGTTCCTTCCGCGGCGGCGAAATCTGAACCTGCCCATCGCGCCGACCGGCTCGGACGCGAACGGGCGAGCCCTCTACGGCGATCTCCGGAAGCTCGGTGGACTCGTGGTGACCGACGGCCGTGCGGATCGACGGTTCTCGGCCTTCGACGCCATCTGGGCGATCGACCCCGACGGGTACTCCAACTACTGGGGCGCCACGATCGGGATCGAACATTCTTCCGGACCGGTCGAGGTTTCAGCGACCTACACGCGGTCGAGCACCGAGGACAACTGGGTGGGCGCGCGCGCCGGGTCGATCGACGCCGAACTCGCTCCGGCACTCTCGGCGACCGGGACGGCGTGGGAGGAGGGCACGAGCGATTTCGATGTGCCCGATCGATTCGTCGCGACGGCCGTACTCGAGGCTTCCGCCGCCGTGTCCGTGGGTGCCACGTACCGGTACGCGTCCGGGCTTCCCTTCACGCCGGGCTTCCGACCCGGGGTGGATGTGAATGCGGACGGCTCGGGCTTCAATGACCCGGCCTTCGTCTCTTCCGTGGGCGAACTGGGCTCCGCGTGGGACTGCCTCGACGAGATGGTCGGCGGGTTCGCGACCCGGAACGGATGCCGTGGGGATGGGCGCCACGCGCTCGATCTCCGGCTGGAACTCGCCCTGCCGGTCGGCGGCGCCCGGATCTTCGTGGATGCCCTCGATGTGCTCGAGAGCCGGGAGGGGCTGCGGGATACCGCGCTGCTGCTGGTGGACCCCGACGCGCCGCTGGGCGCAGGCGGAACGTCCGTGCCGTTCGTCGTGAATCCGAACTTCGGGGACCTCGTGCTGCCTGGAACACCCGGCCGCATCCTGCGGGTCGGTCTGCGGATCGGAGGACTGTGATGTCGAGCATGCCGTTCAGGGCCGCGGGGTGGGTCGCCGCCGGGTTCGTCGCGATTCTCGCGACCGCCTGCAGCGACTCGGGGGACGTGACCCGCGTCGATGTGGACGCGACGGGGACCGTCGCGGGCGTACTCTTTCTGGATGTCGACGGGGGGGGCACGTTCGACGGCGGCGATACGCGTCTGGCGGACCAGCGGGTCGTGCTCGGCACTTCGGCCGGGGGCTCGGTCCGGGAGGCCACGACCGACGAGGATGGCGAGTTCGTCATCACGGAGGTCCCCGTGGGCACATACGTCGCTCGGGTTCCCGCGGCGATTCTCGGCGACTCCCTCCAGGCCGGCGATCCGGCGACGGTCACCGTTCTGCAGGGCGAGACCTCGACCGTACAGGTCGATCTGACCTATCCGGCCTTCGCGCTCGAGGAGATCGCCGGACTCGCCACGGGGCGTCGGGTATTCACCAGCGGGATCGCCCTCAACCGGCGGCTGTCGTTCGGTGACGGGCGGGTGCACCTCCGGGGCGCCGAGGAGGCGCTGCGGGCCGTCGAGGTCGAGCGAGTCGGCTTCAACACCGGGGACTCGATCCGCGTCCTCGGGCGCACCGCGATCCGCGAGGGCCAGCCGGTGCTGGCGGATGTCTCCGTCTCGGTACTCGTCTCGCTCGCGGCCGTACCGGCGCCGATCGTGACCACCACCGCCGCGGCCGCTACCGCGGAGGGCGGCGAGATCGATGCCGACCTCGTCCGGATCCGGGATGCCCGCATCGTCGACACCGCGACCGTCGCCGGAGACTTCGTCGTCACCGTGGACGACGGCAGTGGGCCTCTCGAGGTCCTCCTTCAGGCGTTCCAGTCCTTCAATCTCACCGGCCTCGAGCCCGACCCGGTGCTCCGTGTGACCCAGATGACGGGCCTGCTCGTGCCGTTCGTCGAGGGCGACGGCTCGATTCGGTGGCGGCTCGTCCCCCGCGGTGGCTTCGACATCGCCACCCAGGTGGACCAGGTGGATGTCGGCCTCACCCTTGCCCGTGACTTCCCCGTGGCGAGCGAGAACGACACGGTCACCTACACGATCGTCGCCCGCAACACGGGCAACTCGACCGCGACGGGGGTGCAGGTGGTGGATTCCCTTCCACCCGGGTTCACCCTCATCGACACCGAACAGACCGCGGGAAGCTTCGATGACGTCGCGGGCCGCTGGGATCTCGGTGATCTGCCCCCGGAGGCCGAGGACACGCTGCGTGTGCGCTCGCGGATCATCACGGAGCTGACCGGGACCTTCGTGAACCGCGCCCGCGTCCTCCCCCTCGAGTCCGAGGTGGACACCAACCTCGGAAACAACGTGGTCGCGATCGGGGTGACGGTGGTCGAGCCGGAAGACAAGCTTGCCGATCTGCGGGTGCGGCTCGAGTCGACCCGCACGGACGTGACCGTCGGAGACGAGTTCGATCTCGTCGTCACGGCCCTCAACGCAGGACCGCTGAAGGTCTCTGCGGTCCAGATCCAGGACTCGCTGCCCACAGGGCTCGAGCTGGTGTCCGCGACCCCGTCCGAGGGTGATCGAAGTGCGGCCGGAGTCTGGACGCTCGACAGCATTCCGGTGGCCGGGATCGAAACGCTCACGCTCAGAGTCAGAGCCACGGATCAGGCGGCTGCGTCGGTAACGGCGCGCGCGTACTCGCTCGGGGTGCAGCGTGAGAACGACCCGGACCCGTCGAACGACTCGGCGAGCGTGACCATCGGGGTGGCGTCGGCGGCTCCCGGGCGAGACCACTAGGCGAGGTAGCGGGGCGGGGGAGTCCGGGAGGTCGGGCGTCGGCGGCTGATCCATGAGGCAGCCACCGGCGCCCGGCGGTTCAGCGCCCGGCGGAGACTCGCAGCGCGCTGTTGTACACCTCGTCGTGCCGCTCCACCCATGCCTCGCGGGCGAACTCCGTCCGAACTCGCGCCCGTCCGGCCGCGGAAACCGTGGCACGACGCGCATCGTCCGTCAGCGCGCTGTCTATGGCCTCCGCGAGTGCCCCGGGATCCTCGGGAGGCACGAGCCACCCCTGATGCGGTGGCGCGATGACATCGGGGACGCCCCCCACGGCGGTGGCGACGATGGGGACACCCGCGCCCATCGCCTCCAGCAGTACCATCGGCGTCCCCTCCGAGCGTGAACTCAGCACGTACAGGTCGAGAGCGGAGAAGAGCCGTGCCGCGTCGGGGATCGCGCCCGCGAATCGGACGCGGTCTCCGAGCCCCAGCTGTTCGGCGAGCGTCTCGAGCGGTTCGCGCTCGGGGCCGTCGCCGACGATGTGGGCGACCCACCCCTCCGACGCCGTCGCCGCCAGCGCTCGAAGGAAGACGTCGCACCCCTTGATCGGAAAGAGTCGCCCGACCCAGCCGATCAGGGCCTCGTCGTCCCCGACGCCCAGCTCACGTCGGGCGTCCGGACGAGCGAGAGGGTCCCTCGGTGGCTTCCACGCGTTGGGGACCACGTGGACGCGGTCACGGGGGATGCCGAGGTTCACGAGTGTGTCCGCGATCGGGGCCGATACCGCCACGACCGCGTCGAATCGTCCGACGACGCGCCGCTGGACGTGTTCGAACAGGGAGGACCGGCCACCGCGCATGCTGAAGCCGTGAAGCGTCGTCACGGTCGCGATCCCCATCTGGCGCGCACTCCACCCGTGCAGGAGATCCGAGCGGTAGCCGTGGGTGTGCAGAATGTCGGCGTCCCAGCTTCGTAGCAGTTCCCGCACCCGGCGGACCTCGCTCAGGTATGCGCGCGCTCCGAGCGTGAGGCACTCGACCTCGACGCCACTCGTGCGCAGCGGGTCGAGGAAGGCGGACGGATCGGCCTCCGGCTCCACGACCGCGAGCACGCGCACCCTGTGCCCACGACGGCGCTGCCCCTCGGCGAGCCCCTGGACCACCGTCTCCAGGCCTCCGACGTGGGCCGGGGCGCAGAGGTGCGTGATCGCCAGTGGGCGGTTCATTACGTGCTCGGAGGGGGCGTGCTCGGAGGGGGCGTGCTCGGAGGGGACGCGCTCAGGAGGGGACGCGCTCAGGAGCGACCTCGGGCGCCGGCGTCCTCCGACGTCACCGCGTGAAGACCGTGATCAGCGTGACCAGAGGGACGACCACGAAGGAGACGTTCCGGATCCGCTCCCAGACGCCGCCCTCTTCCTGCGGGAGCACGAGCGCGTCTCCGGCCTGGAGGCTGAGCTGGTCCAGCGTGAGTCCTTCCACGAGGGCCGCCTGAACCTCGTCCTCCTGGAGAAACTCCTCGTTTCCCCGCCGCACCTCGAGAGATTGCAGATCCGCGGTCGGCGCCGGGCCGCCCGCCACCATGAGCGCCTCGCTCAGAAGCATGTCCGCCGGCACCACGTAGAAGCCGGGACTCCCCACGGCCCCCTGGACGGAGAGTCTCGTGAGCGCGGTTGCCTCGACCACGGGGTTGTTGATGTACTGGCCCAGCTCGCGTGTGAGGTGGGCCTCCAGCTCCGACCGCAGCACGCCGTCCAGCGGAATTTCTCCGAAAAGCGGCAGGGTGATGAGCGGCCCCGACTGCACCGCCACGGTGTCCGGAAGGTTGGGCTCGTTCCGCACGGTCAGCGCGATCCGGTCCCCGAGGCGGAAGTCGCCCCGCTGGAGACGCTCACGAATCCGCTCCGCGCCGAGGCGCGCGGTTTCCTTGACCTGGGACGAGTAGGCCGGCGACTGGATCGCCTCCTCGTATCGCGCCAGGAGCTCGGTGAGGTCCGCGCGCGAGAACTGCGCGCCGGAACCTCGAACCTGCAGGGAGATCTGGGCGTCGGCCGCGGAGGCCAGAACGAGGAGGGCGAGAACGGCACAGAACAGTGGTCGAATATTCATTGGACGAAATGTACTCGGGAGTGGGCCTCCCCTCAAACACCCTCGCCCTCATGTCGGACGGGTGCATCACCGGGCGCACGTCTGGTGCACGGACGCAACATCCCGAGCGACGGGGGGGCTGGCCTCGTGTGCCCGAAAAACATACTTATGGAAGCTGTAGTCCGACGCCGAACGCCGTGGTCCCGGCCTCAGCACGCTTCTTGCTGAGTCAGGGTACCATGCCGTCCCTCGGAACGCCCCGCCGCCTCAAGTCCGGAATACATGTCCGACGCCCGCAACGGTGAGAACGCTCATCTCGCCCCCCTGATCCTGGTGGTGGACGATCAGGAATGGACCTCTCGATCCATCGAGAGCATCCTGCAGCCCCGAGGCCACGCGGTGGTCCGGGCCTACACCGGAGAGCAGGCGACCCAGCTGGTCGGCAAGCTCGCGCCCGATGCGATTCTGGTGGATTTCCAGCTTCCCGACATGGATGGCGTCGAGGTCGTGACCCAGCTGAGGAAGAGCCCCACGGTGTCGCCGACGACGCCCATCCTCATGATCACGAGTTCGAACCTCACCCGAGCCGCCCGGCTGTCTGCGCTGGGAGCCGGCGCGTGGGACGTGCTCCGGCACCCGATCAACTCCGAGGAGTTCATTCTCCGGCTCGATACCTTCATCCGGGTGAAGCAGGGTTCCGACCAGCTGCTCGAGGACGGCCTCTCGGATCCCGCGACCGGCTTCTACAACGCCCAGGGTCTTCTTCAGCGCGCCCGTGAAATCAGCGCCGACGCCCGCCGGCTAGAGCGTGACGTGGCCTGCGTCGCCCTCGGCGGTGACCTCTTCGACGAAGAGCGTGCCGCATCCCGCGGTGATCTCACGCCCGACGAGGTGGAGGTCACGGCGGCGCTTCGTGCCGTGACCCGCCTGTCCGATGCCATCGGCCGGCTTCCGAGCGGCGAGTTCGTCGTCCTCGCGCCGGGTGCCGACGACGCGGGGGCACTCCGGCTTCTCGATCGGATGAGGGAGGCGCTCGACGAGGCGGGCAGAGAGGTCGGACGACGCGACGCGATCGAGCGCCTCCGCACGAATCTCCGGGGGGGCTACTACGCGACGAGCGCGATGTCGCCCGCGGATCCGGAGGAGCTGCTGCTGCGTGCGACCAAGGCCTTGCGGCAGGCGCAG
>DATFJS010000486.1:0-3817 GCA_035269045.1 Longimicrobiales bacterium
GTGCTGGTCGGTGAGGGCATGAGCTGTGTCTCCTAGGTGGTCTGTCTGGTGATGCCGTCGTGGGGGTAGCGGGCGCCGCGAAGTCGCGTCCGCACGGTGTTTCGCATGGGCCCGTATTCGCGCTGGCGTCGGCCGAACTCCCCGACGAGCCGGCTGAGCTCGACCTGCACGTCCTCATCGTCGATCGCCTTGACGCCGTCCTCCCAATGGATGACGAACGCGCGAGAGAGACAGACCAGCAGCCGCTCGCACTCAACCGGGATGTTTGGAACAACGCTCGCGTCGTTCTCCTCGAGCTCGCGCCAGCCGCCCACGTAGTAGAGCGTGAGCTGGTCCTGATTCGTGAGCGCGGGCGTCGGGGCGAGGGGAAGCAGCTTCGGGGCTCGATCGGTCTCGATGTTCTGGTCGTCGGACGGGGCGTTGTAGGCGACGTCGGTGGACACGTAGACGACGAGCGGGTCATAGGCGGTATTCGAGCGGACGTTGAGGATCTCCTCCATCGTCGTCTGAATCACCTTGAGCGTCGACGTGCCGCCTTCGTCCAGGTGGATGAACTCCTTGAAGTCCGCGGGAACGATGAGGTTCTCGCCGGCGGCGTCGGTCGTGACGGTCGCGGTGCGACGCTTCCACGGCCAGTCGTGCAGGCCGAAGAGCGCCCGCCCGGCGTCGTTGAGGACGTCGATCGTCTTGAGGGCCTGCGCATCGGGCGGCGTCGAGTGGAGCGCGTGCTCGATGAGCTTGAGATAGCTGTCGGCGGTGCGTGCCATAAGACGCGGGCGACCCTTCCGAGCCGCCCGCGGTGGGGTTTACGTGTCCTCGGACCGCCACGCCATGCCATCGAAAATGGCGAGCTTGGTGGTCGCGCTGGCCTCAGCGTCCTCGAGGAGGAGCCCAACGACGTTTCCGCCGCTGGCCCATTCCGAGAGGTACGTCTGGCCGTCGGTGCCGACGAGCTTCTCGCCGGCGTCGAGTCCCGTGTCTCCGTTGACCTCGACCTCGACAACGCCGTGAATCACGAAGTTGCCGAGTCCGTTGTCCTCGACCGCGTCGTCGTCGCAGACGACGAGAATGCGACCGATGTTCGCGGTGGCCATGGAGATGACGTTGGCGAATCCCGACGTCTCTCCGCCCTCGGCGACCTTGGTGGCCTCCGTGGAGCTGGCGAGGATGTCGACCGCGACGACGTCGCCCTTGTTGAGGGTGGCGCCGGTGCGGTTGTACGCCTGCAGCCGCGAGAGCTCGACCCACGCCCCGATCCGTGCAAGGTTGGCAACGTACATGTGCTGCTCCTTCTGCTCGAGCGAGAACCGCCCGAGCTGGTGAGGGGTGATGGGTTTAGGCCGCCGGGGCGACGATGCCCTGACGGCGCCGGGACCGCATGAACAGGTTGTAGTAGAGGTTGAAGTAGACGGCCGCGCTGAAGGGCTGCTCGACGCCGCCCTCGATCGGGCCCTTCATCCGCATGTACCGCCGGGCATGGAACACGGGGAACATGTAGTTGAAGTTGAGCCAGTAGTAGCGGGGCTGGCCCGTGGCGGCGGCGGAACCGGAGTACAGGGCCGCGGTGTCGAGCGCGGAGATGTACTTCACGGGGATGCCGTTGAACACGGGGTTCATGTAGGCCGGATCCTGTGGCGAGACCGCGTAGCGATCGTTGCCCGCCCGCAGGAGCCGCTGGTAGATGTTGAAGCCGTCCTTGTTGGTGAGGATCTTCATCCGGCGCAGACGGTCGTTCTCGAAATACTGGCTGGCCGTGTCCGGGCTCTCGAACTTGACCGACAGGAACATCGAGTCGAACGCGGCGATGATGCCGTTGTCCTGATCGTCGAGCGCCGACGGGAGATAGGTCTCGACCTGATTCCGCCAGCGCGTCGACGACGCCGGATCGACGCCCATGATCGTCGTGAAGCCCGACGGGTGGTAGTCCGTCGTGTCCTCGGTGACGAACGCGGGGATCGAGTACGGCCGCAGACCGCCGGACGCCTCCATCGCAGACGACGACGGGACCGCCCAGAGGGCGTCCTCCATGCCGTTGTAGATGTCGGTGTACGCGTCCTGCTCGTACTTGGTGCGCAGGTTGACGAACTGCTCGAGGCTGCCCGTCTGGTTGAGCTCGATCTCCTCCTCGGAGAACGAGTAGTGAGCCTTGGCGAATCGCCAGTTGGCTTCGATGGTGGTGAGCGTGTCAACCGACGTCGGGTTGAACCGTTCGTTCGGGCTGTAGAACTGGAACGTGTTGGAGTTGTCCAGCTTGATGCGGTCGCTGATCTTCTGACCGCCCTGCACGACAAGCGACGGATCCTGACCCTTGAGCATCTCGCCGATCATCCAGGTGCGCTGGTTGACGGCGTCGTTGAGGATGTCCTCGGGGCTCGTGATCTTTCGCTCGCGCGTGGCGGCGACGAAGTCGGCGAAGGTGGGGAGGGCTGGCATGGCCCGGCTCCTTCCTTGGAGCGGGGCCGACCGCTAGGAGCTACGCGGTGCGGGCCGCGAGCCGCTTGTTGACGTCCGCCGGTGAATAGCCCTGCTGGAGGAGCCGGATCGCCTCGGCGTCCCTGTCCATGCCGGACAGGGGCTTGCGGCTGGGGGCTCTCTCGTCTCGGACGTGCTCCGGCTGACCTTCGAGCGGATCGGGCTCGTCGGTGGCGAGCTTCTTCGGCCGGCCTCGCTGTGATCTTCCGACACACAACGCTGCGGCGTCCTCCATGAGGGCCGTGATGCCGTCCCGCGTCGCGGCGTAATCGCCGGACGCGGCAAACTTCTTCACCGCCTCGTAGAGGTCCACCCGGCCCTCGTCTGTGTTGAGCGAAGGATGCTCTTTCAGAACTTGGGCCTCGGCGATCTGGAGCCATGACTGTTGAGACTGCTTCGCGAAGTCGCTGCGTTCCTCGTCGAGTTGCTTGACGGCGTGCTCGAGCTCATCGGCCTCGTCGTCGAGCCCCTCGTCGCGGAGTCGCTTGATTCGGCGGCTCAGCGAGTCGAGAGCGTCCTGTCTCGCGTCGCGCTCGTCCTCCTCCTCGGCCTCGTCGTCGGGCTCGGCGCCCTTCTTCTTGGCCTGCGGGTTGTGAATCTCGTTCTTGAGACGATCGAGCTCCACGTTTTTCTCGTGGACGCGCTCGCTCATCGCAACGAGCTCATCGGGGCCCAGCGTCTCGAGGAGTTTCTCGATCTGCTCGGGCTTGTAGTCCCGCCGGAGTCGGCGCTTGGCGAGGATCAGAGCCTCGGGGTTGTCCGCCGGCTTCTCGGCCGTCGGCTTCGCCCCGCCGTCGGCGTCGGTCTCGGGGGGCGTCTCGCCCTCCTCCTCCTGTTCGCCGGCGTCGTCTGCGCCTGCCTGCGTCTCGTCATCGACGACGTCTCCGTCACCCGCTCGCTCCTGCCCGTCCTGTCGCCCGGTCCACTCGTCGCGAATCGACCGCGGATCGTTCCCCGCTTGAAGCCTGTTCCAAGCGAGCTCGTCGATCTCGCTTTGGCTTAGCGTGGACGGATCGCGTTCGACCGCTTCGGTCTCGCGGGCGTCGGTGTCGTGCTCGGCGGCTGTACCGGCCATCGTCGCTCCAAACCAGCTCGCCCATCCGGTCACGCACCGTCGGGCGATCGCGCGAAGTGTATCGGCTGAATCCGGATTCATCCATGCAAAAGCCCCCCGCCGGCGTCCTGAGAACCGGCGGGGGGCTATCGAATCGTCGCTCGCGCCTCCGCGCGCGGTGACGATCCGCCACGGTGGGTGGTCTACTCGTCCTCGAGCTCGAGAAGTCCGGCGCCGTGCTGCTCGAGCACGGTCTGGATCATCGGGTACTGCTCCTCGTAGGGCTCGTGG
>DATFJS010000487.1:0-5266 GCA_035269045.1 Longimicrobiales bacterium
CCGCCCGAAGATTCCGATCCCGTACCGACCGGGCAGCCCGAGTCGGTCCCACGCCCGGCCGCGGTCGTCGGGCGGCGCGTAGATCGCCGTGTCCACGCCGTGCGGGATGATGCGATCGGGAGGCAGACGCATGTACTCCGCCGCGGCACGACACGTCGACAGAAGCCCGTCCATCCGGCCCATCAGCCAGTTGGTGAACCGGGTGTGATGTCGCTGGGCGGTGGACGTGAAGACCACCCTGAGATCCGCTCCGAAGAGGTGCTTCAGGAGAAGCGCCTGGATCATCTCGTCGTTGCGCCGGGCGTGGAAGACGCGCGTGCGACCGTCCGGCAGCGGGTGCCTCGCGAGTCGCACGACGTCCCAGAATCCCACGACCGGGGCACCGGGCGGCAGGTTGTGGGCCCCCATCACCGCCACGTCCATCCGCTTCATCTGCTCGGGAAGCACCTGCAGCATCGTCGACGTGACGCCCGAGAAGCGCGGGTTCGAGTTTCCCAGAATGACCTCGATGCTCATGAACGCGAATCGCAGGGTGGTGAGGGCGGCGGGGTCATGCGCCACCTCCGGCGCGCGCCCGCACCCGACAGCTTGCCGCAGTCGGGGCCGAACGCGCACACTGGCCGAGTATCCATGGTCACCTCGTTCCTTCGGTCACGCGCGCATGTTCCAGGGTGTCGACAGTCCACACAGAGTAGCCTACGACGGCTCGTTCGAGCTCGCGAACCACTCGACCGAGCCTCCGCCCGACGCTCCGGACAGGGACGGCTGCAGGCAGGCGCTGAAGGACGCCGTGGACGAACTCGACGACCTGCAGCGGAAGCTGTACGCGCACGACCACCACTCCATCCTGCTGGTTTTTCAGGCGATGGACGCGGCGGGCAAGGACGGCACGATCCGGAAGGTGCTCTCCGGCGTCAACCCGACGGGGTGCCAGGTCTTCTCGTTCAAGCAGCCGTCCCGGGAGGAGCTCGATCACGACTTCCTCTGGCGCACCACGAAGGCGCTGCCCGAGCGCGGGCGGATCGGGGTCTTCAACCGCAGCTACTACGAGGAGGTCCTCGTCGTCCGGGTGCACCCGGAGTACCTCGAGGGACAGCGGCTCGGCCGCGACTGGCGGCAACTCGCCGACAGCGGATCCCTCTGGGAGGAGCGCTTCGAGTCGATCCGCGAACACGAGCGGCATCTGGCCCGGAACGGGACCGTGATCCTGAAGTTCTTCCTGAACGTATCCCGCGAGGAGCAACGGCAGCGATTCCTGAGCCGACTCGACGAGCCGGAGAAGCACTGGAAGTTCTCGGTCGCGGATGTCGCGGAGCGGGGACACTGGGACTCGTACATGTCCGCCTACCAGGAGGCCCTCCGCGAGACCTCCCGACCCTGGGCGCCGTGGTACGCGATCCCGGCGGACAGCAAGAAGTACATGCGGATGGCGGTCGCCCGGATCGTCGTCGAGAGCATGAAGTCGCTGGGACTCCGCTACCCGTCGGTCGAGCCGGAGGACCGCGCCCGCTTCGACGAGATGCGGGCGATCCTCGACACCGCCGGGGGCTGACTCCGCGGCGGTGCGCGTCGATTGGAATTCTCCCGATCCGTCGCATTCTGCACGACGGGGGTGCACCCCGCGGTGGGTCCAGGAGGAAGATCTCTTCACCGGACACCTCCACGTTGCGAGGGCGGACTTCGTTTCCACCGCCGTGGGACCGGGGTTCTCGCGGGTTCCCTCGGCCCCGACTCGACGGGGAAGGACCGGAGAATCGCCGGCAGCGGACCCGGCACGCTCCGTGCGCTTGTAACGGTGCTGTTCGGGTCGATCGGTGCGTAGCCGGTGCGACCCCGCACATCCGCCCCAGTTGAGGGAAGCCGTGATGCAGGAGACTGATTCACAGCCGCTGACGACCGGGATCGGCCCATTCGACGAACATCTGGGCGGTCTGGACCGCGGAGGCTCGTTCCTCGTGGTCGGAATGCCGGGCCCCGCCAAGATGGTGGCGGCGATGCAGTTCGTGTACGAGGGACTTCGAGCCGGCGAACGGTGCGCGTTCCTGACCGGTGCGGAGGAGGAGGAGAACTTCTTCGCCGTGGCGCGCGCCTGGGGATTCGACTTCGAGCCGTTCTGGCGCGACGGAACTCTCCAGCTGGTGGGATTTCGCGAGGACTTCGAACTGCGCGCGATCCGGTCGGTCGATCCGGACGACGTGATCGAGGAACTCGGCACGCTTCTCGGCGAGGAACCGACCCGGATCGCGGTGGACCCGGGGTCGCTCTTCCTGGTCGGCGGCGTGCGGTCCCGCCTCGGCTCGGCCTACCTGAAGTGGGCCCGGCGACACGCCGCGACCGTCTGGACCACCTTCCCGGTCGACGACGACGCCTCGACCCTGCCCTCCTCGGTCGACTGGATGATCCAGATGACCACGGGACGGGTGATGATCGAGCCCGAGTCGGACGACCTGTACGAAATGTCGATCGTGAAGTCGATCCCCGACTCCGACGCCCGGGTCGAGCTCGTCACGGTCGAGCTCCGGCCGGGCAAGGGCCTGGTGGCGCCCGACGGACGTTCGGGACGCCGTGCGCGACAGGGCATCGACCGAGACCGGCTGCTCCTGATCTCGCTCGCGAGCGACGCGGGCGACGACGTGAGGACGTGGGCGACGAACTCCTTCGATGCGGACATCGTCTCGGAGCCCTTCGAGGCGGTGGCGCGGGTCCAGGACCATTCGGATTTCGGCGGGATCCTGATCCACGGGCCCCGCACCCGGATTCGGGAAGCCGTCACGGCGTGCCGTGCGCTCCGTCCCCTCAGCCGGGCCGCCATCGTGTTCGCCTCGGACGACGCGATCCGCTCTCGCGACCGCGTGAACCTGCTCGAGGCGGGGGCGGACGACTGTCTGAGCGGTGGCATCGACTTCCGCGAGCTGGATGTGCGCATGCGGCAGGCGGTCGATGCCGGCGCCCGGCCGCCCTCCTCCCCGGACCGGGACGGCACGGGGGCCGACGAGCAGCCCGGTGGTTCGATCTCTCCCGGTGAGTTCACGGCCGAGTTCGAGCGGCGTGCCGAGCACCCCATTCTCTCCTTCTTCTGCGTCGTCGAGGCGATCGCGGACGAGATGGAAGCGTCGGATCTGACCGAACTGCTCTCCACCCAGATCCGGGACGAAGACGGCGACCTCCTCACATGCGACGGGAAGCGCTGTCTCGTGCTGCTCCAGGGGGCCCGGGAGGGCCAGCTCTCCAACTATCTCGGCCGACTCCGTGCTCGCATCGGTGAGAGGACTGGGCTGCCCCCGGATTCCGCCGTGCGGCTCGACGTCTTCAGCCACCCATCGCAGTCGGGCAGAATCCGGACGATTCTGGAGCTGTAGGATGGCCCGCTCCCCTCGGGACGGCGGCTCGAGGTACGCCCTCCGATTCGCCGGAGCCATCGTCTTCGTCATGGCGGTCACGCTCCTGCTCGTCTTCTACGTCTTCCCCGAACGGTACGTCCTGGATTCGGGCTTCCGTGAGTCCGGGCAGAATCTCCCGGATCCGGTGAGCCCGTTCGATCTGGACCCGGTGCGACAGGTGACCGCGCGCCCCCTGCCCGTGCCGCGTCCCGAGCCCGAGGACCCGGAGCCCGAGCCGGGGCCCGGTGAGCTCCTGTGGAGGGACGTACTGCCCCTGATTGGCCAGAAGCGCTACGATGCCGCCGCCGCTCGACTTCGCACCTACCTCGCCGACTATCCGGGCGACCGGACCGCGCGGAGCGAACTCGCGGTCGTTCTGCTTCGGGCCGACCGCCCGGACGAGGCCGTCGCCGAGCTTCGACGACTCGTGCAGGGCTCGGACGACGTCGAGCGGCGTCTCCAGCTCGCCCGGACGCTTCGTGAACTGGGTCGCACGGAGGACGCCGCCGCGGAATTCAGGGTCGTGATCGGTTCACGTCCGGAGGAGCCCGCGTACTGGCTCGATCTCGCGCGAACGTACGCCTGGGCCGAGCGCTACCGGGAGGCGGCGGACGTGCTCGCGAGCGCTCTCGAGCGGCACCCGAACGCCGTCCCGCTCCGGGTCGAGATGGCGCGGACACGGTTCGCGATGGACGACCTCGCGGCGGCATCCCGGCAGCTCGCCGGCATCTCCGACGAATCGCTGGCCGAAGCCGACGGCCTCGCGCTCCGTGACGCGGTCGTCGCGGCCATGACGGTCCCGGAGCCCCCGCCTCCCCCGCCTCCCACGCTCTTCGAACGGGCCGTGCAGGCGCGCGAGGACGACGAATTCGTGCGCTCCGGCGAGCTCTTCCGACAGGCGCTCGACGACCAGCCCGACGACGCGGAGATCTGGGAGGCCCTCGCCAACCTTCGCGAATACGAGCTGGAGGACTTCGAGGGGGCCCGGTCGGCGTTGCTCGAGGTCGAGAGGATCCGCGAGGCCGACACCTCGAGGGCGCAGACGGCGCTGGAACTCCGCATCGCCCGTCTGGAGTCGTGGCTCGGCAGGAACGCGGACGCCCGCGCCCGCCTCTCGGCCCTCCTGTCCGGCGCGGCCGTGGACCCGATGGACCGGGCGACGGCACACGCCACCCTCGGTGACATCGCGCGGTGGGAAGGGGATCGCCCGACCTCCGCCGACCAGTACGCCCTGGCACTCGCGGCCGACGCCTCGAACGAGCAGGCCCTCGACGGGATCGAGGCGCTGCACGTGGCGGTGGATCGGACGATCCGCGCCGAGGAGCGGCCCGGGATCTCCTCCCTGAACTACCTGGCTGCGGACACCGACGACTTCCTTCGTGTCGATGTCGGCGGGCAGTGGGTTCGCGTCCGGGACGACTGGGCGTTCGGGGGGGCGGCGGGTCGCCGGCTCGTCGACGGACTCGGGCTTCTCGGCGATCCGGCGGACGCCCGCCAGGGGTTCTTCGCCGACGTCGAGGCGGCCCGCTGGTGGCGATACGGGACCCTCCGGACCAGCGTCGAGCTCGGGCTGCAGGATGTCGCGGACGAGTTCGACTACTCGGTGGCGCTCGCGGTTGGCCATCGCGGCGCCGATGGGAACCGAACCGACCTGCGGTACGAGCACGGCCCCGCGTATCTCACGACAGCCACGCTTCAGAGCCTCGTCGCGGGGGTCGTCCAGGACGTCGTGCGTGTGACCCTCTCACGTTCACTCGGTGAAGCCTGGCACATTGCGGCGGATGCCAGCGTCTCGTCGTTGCGTGCGGATCTGGACACCATCACCGGAGCACGCAACGAGCGCACGATCCGGCTGGACCTCGCCACGACGCTGTCGCGGCGGCTGT
>DATFJS010000488.1:0-7136 GCA_035269045.1 Longimicrobiales bacterium
CTCCGATCTCGTCCTCGGTGGCGCCCTGGAAGACCGGCGTCTTGGCCTCGAATCCGAGGATCCGCGCGGCCCAGCCCAGGTGCGTCTCGAGAATCTGTCCGACGTTCATTCGCGACGGCACACCGAGCGGATTGAGCACGATCTCGACCGGCGTTCCGTCCGGAAGGAACGGCATGTCCTCCTCCGGGGCGATCCGGGCGATGATGCCCTTGTTTCCGTGGCGTCCCGCCATCTTGTCACCCACCGAGATCTTGCGCTTCTCGGCCAGGTAGACCTTCACCAGCTGCACGACGCCCGGGGGCAGCTCGTCGGGCTGGAAGACCTTGTCGATCTGCTCCTCGGTCCGGTTCCGGACGCGGTCGATGCGCGACTGCGCCTCGTCGATCAGGCGGCGAATCTTCTCGTTCGCCTCCTTGTTCTGAACCTTGATCGTGGAGAGGTCGACCTTGTTGAAGTCGATCGCCTCGACGTCGGCCTTGTTGAGCTTCGTGCCCTCCTCGAGGTACGGATCGACGGTGCCCTTCTTGAGCATCAGGGTGACCGTCTGGCGCATGAGCAGATCCTGCAGCTCCTCGTTGCGCGCCTCCGTGACCCGCTGAACCTCTTCCTTCTCGTGGATCCGCAGGTCGGCGATCTTCCCGCCGTGCTCCTTCTCGAGCAGCGCATCGTCGATGCGGCGGCTGAAGATCTTCACGTCGATCACGGTTCCGGTCATTCCCGGGGGCACGCGGAGCGACGAGTCCTTCACGTCCTTCGCCTTCTCACCGAAGATGGCGGTGAGCAGCTTCTCCTCCGGGGAGAGCTCCGTCTCACCCTTCGGCGTGATCTTACCGCAGAGGATGTCCCCGCTGTTCACGCGGGCACCCACCCGGACGATTCCCCGCTCGTCGAGGTCCACGAGGGACTCCTCGGCGACATTCGGGATCTCGCGGGTGATCTCCTCCATGCCGCGCTTGGTGTCGCGGACGTGGAGCTCGAGTTCCTGGATGTGGATCGAGGTGAAGACGTCGTCCTTCACCAGCTTCTCGCTGATGACGATCGCGTCCTCGAAGTTGTAGCCGTAGTACGGCATGAAGGACACGAGCACGTTGCGGCCGAGCGCGAGCTCGCCGCTGTCGGTGCTGGGGCCGTCCGCCAGGATCGCGCCCGCCTCGACCGTCTCGCCCTCGTTGACGAGCGGACGCTGGTTGATCGCGGTGTCCTGGTTGGTACGCCAGTACTTCTTGAGCGTGTAGCGGTCGAACTGCGAGAGCTTCGCCAGCGGCTGAGCCTCCCCGTCCTTCCCGCCGACACCCGTGTCGATGATGATCTCGTCCGCGGTCACCCGGACCACGTCCCCGCCCCGACGCGCCGTGATCACGGCGCCGGAGTCGCGGGCGAGCTTGAACTCGAGACCCGTTCCGACCAGCGGAGCGTCCGGGTAGAGGAGTGGCACGGCCTGACGCTGCATGTTCGAGCCCATGAGGGCGCGGTTCGCGTCGTCGTGCTCCAGGAACGGGATCATCGCCGCGGCGATCGAGACCATCTGGTCCGGCGCCACGTCCATGTAGTCGATGTCGTCGGACTCGAGCAGCGGGAAGTCACCCCGCTCACGGCACAGGACGTACTCGTTCTGGAAGTCGCCGTTCTCGTCGATCGGCGCGTTGGCCTGCGCGATCCGGGCCTGCTCTTCCTCGTTCGCGGAGAGCCACTCGATTTCGTCGGTGACCTTCCCGTCGATCACCTTCCGGTACGGGGTCTCGATGAATCCGAGATCGTTGACCCGTCCGTAGGTGGTGAGCGACGTGATGAGACCGATGTTCGGACCCTCGGGGGTCTCGATCGGACACATCCGGCCGTAGTGCGAATAGTGCACGTCGCGAACCTCGAAGCCCGCTCGCTCACGCGTCAGACCACCCGGTCCGAGTGCGGAGAGACGGCGCTTGTGCGTCATCTCGGAGAGCGGGTTCGTCTGGTCCATGAACTGCGACAGCTGCGACGAACCGAAGAACGCCTGGATCACGGCGGACACGGTCCGCGCATTCACCAGGTCGTCGATCGAGATCTTCTCCGGATCGGTGTTGATCGACATGCGCTCCTTCACGAGGCGCGCCATGCGCGAGAGACCGACCGAGAACTGGTTCGCGACCAGCTCTCCGACCGTGCGGATGCGGCGATTGCCGAGATGGTCGATGTCGTCGGTGAAGCCGTGGCCCTCGGAGAGGTCGACCAGGTATCGGAGGATCGCCACGAAGTCTTCCTTCGTGAGCGTGGTCTCCGTCGGATCGACGTCCAGCCCGAGGCGGCCGTTGATCTTGTAGCGGCCGACACGACCGAGGTCGTAGCGCTTCGGGTTGAAGAAGACACGGTCGAGCGCCTCGCGGGCGGTCTCGACGTTGGGCGCGTCGCCCGGGCGCAGGAGCGAGTAGATGGCGTACAGCGCCTCTTCCTCGCTCGTGGTCGGATCCTTCTTGAGCGTGTTCTTGACGATGGGGGACTCGCCACGCTCGTCGACCGGGTTCTTGTAGACCGTGATCTTCGACACGCCGGCCCGCTCGAGCAGCTCGATGTGCTCCTCGCCCAGCTCGGACGACTCCTCGATGAGAACCTCGCCCGACTCCGTGTCGACGATGTCCTCGGCCAGGACGTGACCCTCGGCCTCGTCCTTCGAGGCCTTGTCTTCGAAGTCGATCTCGAGCTCGCCCGTCTCGAAGAAGAGCTGATAGATGTCGGCGTCCTTGCTGTACCCGAAGGCGCGAAGCAGGGCGGTCGCCGGAAACTTCTTCTTCTTGTCGATGTGGACGTAGCAGATCGAGTTGATGTCGATCGTGAACTCCACCCACGACCCGCGGAAGGGGATGATCCGCGAGCTGTTCAGCTTGGTGCCGTTCGGATGGACGCTCTCCTCGAACACCACACCCGGCGAACGATGAAGCTGACTGACGATGACCCGCTCGGCGCCGTTCACGATGAACGTGCCCAAGTCGGTCAGGAGCGGGAGATCACCGAGGTAGACTTCCTTCTCGATGATGTCGCGCGGCCGACGCTCGGCGTCGTCGTCCTTCTTGGCGCCCTCTTCCGGCTGCTCCCACACCACGAGACGCAGCTTCGCCTTGAGCGGCGCCGCATACGTCATGTCGCGCTCGATGCACTCCTCGACGGAGTACTTCGGCTCGCCCAGCGATGCCGAAACGTATTCGAGCGTGAAGTTCTCGTTCACGTCCGAAATCGGGAAGATCTCCCCGAAGACGCGATCCAGGCCGAAGTCCCACTGCTCGGCCGGGTCCACGTCACTTTCGATGAGCTTCTCGAACGAACGCCGCTGGAGGTCCAGCAGGTTCGGCATCGGCATGACCGGCTTCAGCTTCGCAAAGCTGAGAACCGGACGACCATCCTTGCGAATATCCAACGGGATGTCCCCCCTTGCACCCGCTCGGAGCGGGCGACGGTATATCTCGACTTCCATACAGCGACGAAATCCCCGGACCGTTTACGCTTCCACGGCGGGGACCCGACTACACCGGCCCGATGACGGGCCGGAACCGACTTGTTTCCCCGCGGTCCTGCAGTGCGTCACGGGGGTGCCGGCGCGATGCGCGGACCGGCCCGAGTCATGCCCGGACCGGCCCAGCGCGCCGGTCCTACTTGAGCTCGACGCTTCCGCCGGCCTCTTCGATCTTGGCCTGAACTTCCTCGGCCTCCGCCTTCGTCACGCCTTCCTTCAGCGCGGTCGGAGCGGTGTCCACGGCCTCCTTGGCTTCCTTCAGGCCAAGGCCGGTGATCTCGCGAACGGCCTTGATGACCTGGATCTTCTTGTCACCGGCCCCGGTGAGGACGACATCGAACTCGTCCTTCTCCTCGGCGGCTTCAGCACCGGCGGCCGCACCGGCGGCAGCCACGGGGGCCGCCATCGCGGTGACGTTGAACTTGTCCTTGAATGCCTCTACGAACTCGGAAAGCTCGAGAACGGTCATTTCTCCGATCGTATCGAGCAGCTCTTCGTGATTCGTTGCCATTTGTGTTTCTCCTGATTGCCCCGGCTATTCGGAAGCCGGCGGTGGGGTTGTTTACGGCTTACTCGCCAGCTTCCTGCTTCTTCGCTTTGTAGGCGTCCAGAAGACCCGCGGTCTCCTGGAGCTTGCTCTCCAGCGCCATGGCCAGAGCAGCCATCGGAGCCTGCATGGCTCCGGCCAGCTCACTGAGCAGCTCCTCTCTCGAGGGCAGCGTCGCGAGCCGGTCGATCTGTGCCGCGTCGAGGATCTTGTTGTCCAGGACCCCCAGCTTGAACGCGGGCTTGTCTCCGTGCTGCTTCGCGAACTCGGTGAGCGCCTTCGCGGGCTCGACCGCGCCTTCGTAGGTGAAGACGACACCGGTCGGACCGTTGAGCGCACCCGAGAGATCGGGGACGTCGGTCCCCTCGAGCGCACGCAGCATCAGGCGATTCTTCGCCACCAGATACTCGGCGCCACTCTCCCGAAGCTTCGCGCGCAGTTCCGTCATCGACTTCACGTTCAGACCGCTGAAGTCGGTGAAGTACATGGCGGGTGAGCGATCGACCCGCTCGCGCAGCTTGGTGACGAAGCTTTCCTTGTCGGTACGGTTCATGATCAGACCCTCCGGTAGAGGTTCGGGTCGATCGACACGCCCGGGCCCATCGTGCTGGACACGGTGACGCTGCGGACGTAGGCGCCCTTGGCGGCCGCCGGCCGCGCACGGACGATCTGGTCCATGAACGCGCTGAAATTGTCCTCGAGCTTGTCCGCGTCGAAGGACACCTTCCCGATCGGCGCGTGGACGTTCCCCGTCTTGTCGACGCGGAACTCGATCTTACCCGCCTTGATGTCGGATACGGCCTTGCCGACGTCCATCGTGACCGTCCCCGCCTTGGGGGTCGGCATGAGCCCGCGCGGACCGAGAATCCGGCCCAGCGGCCCCACCTTCCCCATCATGTCGGGGGTGACGACCATGACGTCGAACTCCAGCCAGCCTTCGTTCTGGATCTTGTCGACGTATTCGACTCCGACGTAATCGGCGCCCGCTTCCTTCGCCTCGTCTTCCTTCGGACCCTGGGTGACCGCGAGCACGCGGACCGTCTTGCCCGTCCCGTGAGGGAGGACCACGGTGCCCCGCACGATCTGATCCGCCTGACGCGGATCGACGCTGAGGCGTGTCGAGACCTCGACGGTTTCGTCGAAGTTCGCGAACGCCAGCTCGCGTACGAGTTCCAGAGCCTGGGGAGGCGTGAAGTTTACGCCCGTCGGGACCTGTTCCCGCGCGGAACGATACTTCTTACCTGTCTTCGGCATCGTCTCGAACCGTCTCGTTCGGTCTCCCACGGGTGGCGGTTCTCACGCCGTGGTTCATACGACCTTCCTGCGGTGACGGGAATCCGACCTTCGGGCCGGCCCCGGTGAGGATCGGCCTCAGGCCGACACCTCGACGCCCATCGAACGGGCGGTACCAGCGATCATGCGCACGGCGGCATCGATGTCCGTCGCGTTCAGATCCTTCATCTTGGTCTCGGCGATCTCCTCGAGCTGCTTCCGAGTGATCGTGCCGACCTTGTTCCGGTTCGGCTCGCCCGATCCCTTGTTGAGCTTGATCGCCTTCTTGATCAGCACGGGCGCCGGGGGCGTCTTCGTGATGAACGTGAACGAGCGATCGGCGAACACGGTGATCTCGACCGGGATCGTGAGCCCGTTCTGATCGGCCGTCTTCGCGTTGAACTGCTTGCAGAACTCCATGATGTTGACGCCGTGCTGTCCCAGCGCGGGTCCGACCGGGGGGGCAGGGTTCGCCTGGCCCGCCGGCACCTGGAGCTTGATGAAACCAATGACCTTCTTCGCCATGACCTGGACCCTCAGTAGCCCTTCAACTGGGTGTAGTCGAGCTCGACCGACGTGGGTCGTCCGAACAGCGACACCTCGACCTTTACCTTGCCCTTCTCGTGGTAGACTTCCTGGATCGTTCCGGAGAAATCCGAGAACGGCCCCTGCGTGATCTCGACCACCTGACCGGCGTTGAACGGAATGTCTTCCTTCTGTTCGTCTTCGGTCCCGGGCTCTTCCACGCCCAGAATCTTGTTGATCTCCTCCTCGCGAAGCGGCTGAGGCTCGCCCCCGCCGCTCACGAACTTGATCACGCCCTGAATGCTGTTGACCACGTGCCGGGTGCGCTCGTTCAGCACCATCCGCACGAGAATATATCCGGGATAGAGGCGCTTGGTGACCTGCACCCGCTTGCCCTTCCGGATCTCGGTGACTTCCTGAGTGGGAACGAGCGACTCGGAAATCTCCTTCTCCTCCGGCGTCTCACCCGGCTCGTCCTCGATCTTGCGGGCGAGCAGGCGCTGCACCTTCTGCTCGTGACCCGAATAGGTCTGGACGGCGTACCACCCCTTGGTCCCCTCAGCCACGGTCACGCTCCGAAGATCCCCATGACGATGTCGAGGACCCACCGAACCACGGTGTCCATCGACCAGATCATCGCGGAGACGATCCCGAGGAAGACGAGCACCACGATCGTGGCGCTCCGAAGCTGCTCCTGGTCGGGCCAGGTCACCTTGCGGAGCTCCTCGATGGACTCTTCCAGGAAGACTTTCGTCTCCTCGATCTTCGAAACGGCCATGTTCTACTTCGTTTCCTTGTGCGCCGTGTGCGTTCGGCACCGCGGGCAGTACTTGCGGTACTCCACCCGCTCCGGGTGCAGACGCTTGTTCTTCGTCTTGGAGTAGTTCCGCTCCTCGCACTCGGTACAGGCGAGGATCACCTTGTCTCGCGGCATCGCTTGATCTCCCGTTTCGTCCGAGACTCCGTTTCCGGAGACACGGACGCACCGACCCTACCACGGCCGGTGCTCTATCGTTCCTGTTCCAACGCGAACAACGCCCGCGTCGTCACTCAAGTTTGTCGATCTCTCGGCCGATCCGCGGCCGAAGGCCCGCGGGGCGGGTCCGACTCAGGAGGGGGCTCGCATCTCCGATGCGGAGCGAAGCGCCCCCCGACGAGTCGGACCCGATCCGTGGGCCCGTCCCGGGATCCCGAGTGTTACTCGATGATCTCCGTGACGACGCCGGCACCAACCGTGCGGCCGCCCTCGCGAATCGCGAAACGCAGCTCCTTGTCCATGGCGATCGGCGTAATCAGCTCGACCTCCAT
>DATFJS010000489.1:0-3299 GCA_035269045.1 Longimicrobiales bacterium
GGTCGCACGACCAGCGCCTGCGCGAGCTGGACCTTGAACTCCCGGTAGCCATCGAGTCCGAGGGCGCGGCAGAAGCGGAGCACGGTGGGTTGGCTGACGCCGGCCGCAGCGGCCAGCTTGGCGATGCTCAGACCGATGACGCTGGAGGGATCGGCGAGGACGGCTTCGGCGACCTTGCGCTCGGCCCGGCTCAGCGAGGGTGCGGCCTGCTTGACCTGGTCCACGACCATACGAGTCTCCGTTGCGACCGCATTCGATGTAGTAAAACTACACGCCAGGCGCTTGAAGCCAACCAACTCAATGAATATTGAAATTTTACTACGCGCGAATCGGGGTTGTCAACGAGGCTCGCCATCGACGACACGCGCATCCGAGAGGCCTCCACGACGGGGTCGGGTCGGGCGGCCGCAGCGCGTCCCCCCGCCCGACGCCGCTCGTCGGAGCGCCATCGCGAAGAACGGCCGCTCCGTTTCATCTAGAATGCCGGCTACGTTCGTCGTGGCCCTCGCCGTGGCGGCCCACCCGAATCATGGAGGACGTCCCATGCTGAACTTCGACCCCGACCGATTCACGAGAATCCAGACGGGCGCGCTCGCCCTCGCCGACGACCTCGGCGACGCCCTGAGACGATGCCTCGACGATGGTGCTGCGAACCTCGTTCTCACCGGGGCGGGGGGCGTCCAGATCCTGATGCAGCCAGCCTTCCAGCTGCTTCGCACCCGCTCGACCTTCCCCGTCCACTACGAGATGGGCGCCGAGCTCGTGCGAACCGATTCGGTCCACCTCACCGACCGATCGATCGTGCTCCTCCCCTCTCTGTCCGGCACGACGGCCGAGGCGATCGAGGTCGTCCGCTTCGCCAAGAGCAAAGGGGCGACGGTCGTCACCCTGACCGGCCACGCGGACACGCCGATCGCGGATCTGGCCGATCGCAATTTCACGAATTTCGCGGAGGACGACACCTCGGCCGAGATGTTCTACCTGCTGAGCCTCGTCGCCGCGCTCGCGATCCTGGACCACCGCGACGAGCTCGAGGACCACGCAGGCACGATCGGCGAGTTGAAACGGCTTCCGGAGCGACTGCTGGCCGTCAAGGCGCAGTTCGAGGACCGGGCCCGCGAGCTGGCGAGCACGTACCGGAACGAGCCGTACCTCATCGTCACCGGTGCGGGCTCGGTCTGGCCGGAGGCCCACTACTACGGCATGTGCATCCTCGAGGAGATGCAGTGGATCCGGACCCGTCCGGTACACGCCTCGGACTTCTTCCACGGAACGCTCGAGCTGGTCGAGAAGGACGTCAGCGTGCTGGTCTTGCAAGGCGAGGACGCTTGCCGCCCGCTCACCGAACGGGTCGTGCGCTTCCTGCCCCGCGTGACCGACCGGATGGAGGTCATCGACACAGCCGCGTTCGAGCTGCCGGAGCTATCGACCGCGACGCGCGCCCTCATCTCGCCCGTGCTTCTCGCGACCGCGCTGGAGCGCCTGAGCGCGCACCTGGAGCAGGTGCGCGACCACCCGCTCACGACGCGCAGGTACTACAAGAAGCTCGACTACTAGGCTCCGCCGGGTCCGCTGGACCTCAACGGAGGGCGTACATGGCGTTTTCGTCGCGCCGCCGGGTATAGCGCTCGATGAAGGCGTAGGGACTCGGCAGCGGCACGGCGCTGACCTCGTCGAGGCGATCGATCTCCTGTTGGGCGAGCGTCCAGCCGACCGCACCCAGATTCTGCTCGAGCTGCGCGACGGTCCGAGCCCCGAAGATCGGTGCCGTCACGCCCGGCTTCGCCAGCAGCCAAGCGAGCGCGACTTGCGCCACCGTCCGCTCGCGCTCGGCGGCGACCGCTTCGAGCACCTCGAGGACGCGCCAGGTGCGCTCGGTCTCCCGCTGCTCGGGTTGGTCGTCCCAACGATCCGCCCGTCCGACGCGACTGTCGGCAGGCGGCGGTGCGTCGCGACGATACTTTCCCGTCAGCCAGCCCCCGCCCAGCGGCGACCAGGGAAGCACCGCGACGCCCTCGGCGCGGCACAGGGGGATGAGCTCCCACTCCGGACTCCGCACCAGCAGGCTGTACTCCGGCTGCAGCGACCGGACGGGCTCGAACCCGTGGATACGGGCCGACATCAGCGCCTTCATCAGGTGGGACGGCGCGAAGTTCGACACCCCCACGTACCGCACCTTGCCCTGCCGCACCAGCGTGTCCAGCGCTGCCAAGGTCTCCTCCAGCGGTGTCGACGCGTCCCAACAGTGGACCTGGTAGAGGTCGAGGTAATCGGTACCGAGACGCTTCAGGCTGGCGTCGGCCTGCGCGAGGATGCGTTTCCTCGAGGCCCCCATGTCGTTCGGTCCATCGCCGACGTCGAAGAACACCTTGCTGGCGATCACGACGTCGTCGCGGTGGCGTCCCTGCAGCCAGCTACCGAGAATCCGCTCCGACTCGCCGTCGTTGTACTTGTCGGAGGTGTCGAAGAAGTTGCCTCCCTCCTCCACGAAGCGGTCGGCCATGTCGTGCGCGGCGCGTTCGTCCGCGCCCCAACCGAAGGTCTGGGTCCCGAAGCACAGCTCCGAGACCTTCGTGCCCGTCGCGCCCAGGAATCGGTGGTTCATCTCTGCGGTCTCCTTTCGGGACGCGTCGACCCGATCGCCCTAGAACCGTCGACGTCCGCGCGGCAGCAGCTGCGCAGGGACCTCCACCGCGCCGGGTCGCCGCTCGACAGGAGCAGGCTCACGCGACCCTCGGAGGCCAGCGTCGCGACCATGCGCCCCCGCGCCGCGTCCGCCGAATTCTACCGCTTCGCGACGTGACCGACGCGGAGGGAGCCGCCGTTAGCGGCGATCTCGCGTCGCTTGATCGGCGCCGGCGGCATCCACGTGAAACCCGGCGCGCACAGCCCGACCGGCAGCATCGACGCACGAGGCAGCGTGAAGCCGGAGCCAAGCGTCCACCCCATCGACCCCGCCAACAGCGACGCCTTGGCTTCGGACGGCAGCGCCTGGCCCCATCCACGGAACGCGCCCTCCGGGCACGATCACGTGCTCCGGACGTCCCAGGATCTCGTGCGGCGCGCCGCGCCATGCACGCCTCGCCGATTCCCCGCTTGCGCTCGACGACAGGCAAGATCTCGGCGGTCGGCGAGTTGGATCGCGAGCTCGAACAGGCCGTAACGGTCCTCGTCGGCCATCACCTGGGGGTGAAGGCCCCAGCCGCTCCGGGACCGCCAGAGCGGCCCGACTCGGCAGACGCCGACGCACGACGCCCGCGTCAGCGCAGGAACGCGTCGTGCAGGCCGCCGTCCACCAC
>DATFJS010000490.1:0-7221 GCA_035269045.1 Longimicrobiales bacterium
CGGCTCGAGAAGCGGATGCGGAGCGCGCTCGACGAGGTCTGGCACGGCGACTCCGGTGGGCACGCACTCCGGAGGTCCGCCTACCGGCTCGCGGTTTCGCGCGTGTGGGAGGCGGAGCGGCTGCGGGGAGCCTGACGGACACGCTTCGCGCTCAGGCTCCGGCGGTCGCCATGACGCGCTGCCGTGATGCATGTCCGCCATCGGAACGTCGGCGTGCGGATGTCGTAGCTACATGACGAGCCATGACCTTTCCGGCAGACCCCGATACATATGGATCACACCGTCGATCTCCTTCACGTCGGCTTCATCACCCACGACGTGAAGCAGTTCATCACGACCCGCCCCGACGACCTCGACTACGAGCCCGGCCAGGGCGTGGAGGTCGCCCTCGACCTCGACGGGTGGCGTGACGAAGGCCGTCCGTTCACGCCGACCAGTCTCGGCGACGAGGACGTGCTCGAGTTCACGATCAAGACCTACCCGGAGCACGACGGGGTCACGGAGCGGCTCCACGACCTCGAGGCCGGCGCGAAGCTCCACATGTCGGATTCGTTCGGGTCGATCACCTGGCAGGGACCCGGCACCTTCATCGCCGCCGGTGCCGGCATCACGCCCTTCCTCGCCATCCTCCGCGAGCGCGCCCGCCGCGGCGAACTGGAGGACAGCGTGCTCCACTTCAGCAACTCCACGCCGGCCGACATCATCTGCGAACGTGAACTCGAGGACCTCCTCGTCGAGCGCTGCCGCTTCACCTGCACGCAGGAGAGCGGCACCGGGTACGACGACCGCCGCATCGACGCCGAGTATCTCGAGGAGGAGATCGACGATCCGTCGGGCGTGTTCTACGTATGCGGCCCGCCGGACTTCGTCGAGGCCACGCGTGAGACGTTGCTGGAGATGGGGGCGGACGACGACCGGGTGGTCGTCGAGAGCTGACTCGCGCACACGATCGCCTCGCGCAACGCCCCGCGGCAGCGACGTTCGATCACCGGGAACGCAGAAGGGCCCGGGCTTTCCAGCCCGGGCCCTTCGCGTATTCAGGGCGTATTCCGACCGACGCCGCGGAATGAACCGCGACGCTCGCGGTTCGGCTACTTCACGTCGAACCGGTCGAGGTTCATGACCTTGTCCCACGCGGCGACGAAGTCGTGCACGAACTTCTCGTGTGCGTCGTCCGCCCCGTAGACCTCGGCGATCGCCCGCAGCTGCGAGTTCGACCCGAACACGAGGTCCACACGCGTCGCGGTCCACCTCAGCTCGTCGGTCTCACGGTCCCGACCCTCGAACACGTTCTCGTCCGAGGCGGACTTCGACCACTTCGTGCTCATGTCGAGCAGGTTGGTGAAGAAGTCGGTCGTGAGCGACTCGGGGCGATCCGTGAACACGCCGTGCGGTACCTGACCCGTGTTGGCGTTCAGCATCCGGAGCCCGGCGAGCAGCACGGTCATCTCGGGTACGCTGAGCGTCAGGAGCTGGGCCTTGTCGATCAGCATCTCCTCCGGCTTCAGCGTGTAGTTGCCGCTGTCCCAGTTCCGGAAGCCGTCCGCCATGGGCCGAAGGCGCTCCATCGATTCGACGTCGGTCTGCTCCTGCGACGCATCCGCCCGACCCGACGTGAAGGGCACCTCCACGTCGTAGCCGGCGTTCTGCGCGGCCTTTTCGACCGCGGCGCATCCACCGAGCACGATCAGGTCGGCGAGCGAAACCTGCTTCCCGCCGCCCTGCTCGTCGTTGAACTCGCTCTGGATGGTCTCGAGCGTCTCGAGCACTTTCTGCAGGCGCGCGGGCTGGTTGACCTCCCAGTCCTTCTGCGGCGCGAGACGGATTCGTGCACCATTCGCTCCACCGCGCTTGTCGGAGTTGCGATACGTGCTCGCGGCGCCCCACGCGACCGACGCCAGCTGCGAGACGGTGAGACCCGAGTCGAGGATCCGCTGCTTCAGTGCGGCGACGTCGTTCTCGTCGATGATCTGGTGGTCGACCTCGGGAATCGGATCCTGCCAGAGCAGGTCCTCGGTCGGCGCCATGTCGCCCAGGTAACGGCTGCGCGGACCCATGTCGCGGTGCGTCAGCTTGAACCAGGCACGAGCGAACTGATCGGCGAAGTAGTCCGGGTCCTCGTGGAAGCGCTTCGAGATCTCGAGGTAGGCCGGATCCTCGATCATCGAGATGTCGGTCGTGGCCATGACCGGCTTGTGCGTGACGCCCGGGTCGTGTGCGTCCGGGACCAGGTCTTCCTCTGCCACGTCACCGGCGGGCGTCCACTGCCACGCGCCCGCGGGGCTCTTCGTCAGCTCCCAGTCGTACCTGAAGAGCATGTCGTAGTAGCCGTCGTCCCACTTGATGGGGTCCGGCGTCCAGGCGCCCTCGAGCCCGCTCGTGAGCGAGTCGAAGCCGCGGCCCTCGCCGTGCGGGTTCTCCCAGCCGAAGCCCTGCGCCTCGACCGGCGCCGCCTCGGGCTCGGGCCCGAGCTGCGCGGGCGCGTTCCCGTGCATCTTTCCGAAGGTGTGTCCGCCGGCGATCAGGGCGACGGTCTCCTCGTCGTTCATCGCCATCCGCCCGAAGGTCTGGCGGATGTCGTGCGCCGCCTTCACCGGATCGGGCTCGCCGTTCGGGCCCTGCGGGTTCACGTAGATGAGCCCCATCTCCGCCGCGCCCAGCGGCTCTTCGAGCACCCGGTCCTCTTCGGTGTGCCGCTCATCGACCCAGTGGGGGCCGTGCATTTCCGCCTCGGAGCCCCAGTAGATGTCGGCCTCGGGCTCGTACAGGTCCTCGCGTCCGCCGGCGAAGCCGAAGGTCTTGAAGCCCATCGACTCGAGCGCGCAGTCGCCGACGAAGATGATGAGGTCGGCCCAGGAAAGCTTTCGGCCGTACTTCTGCTTGATCGGCCAGAGCAGACGGCGCGCCTTGTCCAGATTGCCGTTGTCGGGCCAGGAGTTGAGCGGGGCGAACCGGATCGTGCCGGACGCACCGCCGCCGCGACCGTCGCTGACGCGGTAGGTGCCGGCGCTGTGCCAGGCGAGGCGGATGAAGAAGGGACCGTAGTGCCCGTAGTCCGCCGGCCACCATTCCTTCGAGTCGGTCATGACGTCGAAGAGGTCCTGCCGGAGTTCCTGCAAGTCGATCTTCGAGAACTCGGCTGCGTAGTCGAAGTCCTCGCCGTAGGGATCCGCCACCGGCTGGTGCTGGTGAAGGATCCCGAGGTCGAGCTGGTTGGGCCACCAGTCACGATTCGTGGTGCCGCGGAAGTCCTTCTGGCCGGCCGCGCCGTGCATGACGGGGCAGGTGCCTTCGCTTCCGTTTCCTTGTCCTTCCATGGGTCTTTGTCCGTGTGGGTCTGACATGGGATTCGACGTCGTGTCTGCCATTGTACTGGGACCCCTGACCGCGGGCCGAGTTTCACCCTGGTGATCGGGCCTCGCACCCTGTCGGACGACGGGAGCGACGGCCCGTTCACCGGGACGTTTCACCCCCCTCATTGACGCCGAGCCCGGATCCTGCGACCATTGTTGTGTGGCGCGGATGAAGCGCCGATAGGTATGGAATACGATGTGGGCGCAGGTCTCATTGTTGTTCGAGGCCGGCGCCTTTTTTGATGCACCACGGTTTGCTGCATCAGGAAATATTCATAGAAGGTTCGCCGACGGCGGCTCGCCGCCGCGGCACCCCGACCGCGAGGTCGGTTCTTACGCACGAAAAGTTCGTGCGATACACCAGCAGTACAGGAAGTACGTTTTGCGTGACTCCCTGCTGCACCACCGATGGAGCGCACAATGCGTACTACCGGAACAGTGAAGTGGTTCGACGATCAGAAGGGCTTTGGATTCATCACGCCGAGTGACGGAGGCAAGGACTGCTTCGTGCACCACAGCGCCATCCAGGGCGAGGGCTTCAAGTCCCTTACCGAGGGCGCGACCGTGGAGTTCGACATGGTCGAGGGCCAGAAGGGCCCGGCCGCCGAGAACGTAGTCCAGGCCTGACCTGACTGCTGCCGGCTTCTGAAAGGAAGCCGCTTGGCAATGAAAAGGGCCGTCCCCCTCGCGGGGGGCGGCCCTTTTCTGTTGTGGGTCGGTCTGCGTCAGCCCCCTCGCCCCATCGCTTCCGCGGCCGCCCGCGCCAGGTCGGCCATCCGATCCGCCGGCGTGGCGCACAGGGCGACTCGCAGCCCGCCCGAGACCGGCACCGTGAACACGTCGCGCTCCGTGAGCCGATGGCCCACCACATGGGCGTCGGGGCACAGGACGCAGGTGAAGAAGCCGCCGTTCCAGGGCGGCGTGTCGAGCCCGACGTCTTCCGCGGCGTTCGAGAACGCCTCCCAGCGATCGGACAGCAGGTTGATCAGCTCGCCGCGCTCCCGGTCGGCCGCGCGGCTCAGCTCGGCATCCTCGAGCAGACGCAGGGTCGCGAGCTGCCCGGTGTGGTTGCACGCCGACCAGGTCCCGCGGCAGGTCAGGTTGAAGGCGCGGTTCATCTCCTCGCGCGCATCGCCGTCCGGATGCAGTGCGACCAGCGCGCCGATCCGGGCTCCGTACTGCGTGAACGTCTTCGAGGCCGTCCACGCGATCAGGACGGTGCCACGCACCAGAATGCGATCGACGGCGTCCCACCAGGTGTCGGGCCCGAGCCCGTACCGCAGGTAGGCGAGATCCAGCAGGACGGTGACCGGTACGTCGTCGGGGAGCGCCTCGACCGAGTCGGCGATCCCGGACCAGTCGTCTTCCGTGAGGGTGTAGCCCGTGGGGTTCTGACCGGGGGTGTTCAACAGGAGGAGGATTCGGCCCTGGTCCTCCGCCTGCCGAACGAGTGCGCGCTGCATCGCTTCGAGATCGAAGCCGCCTTGATCGTCGAAGGTCCGGAACGACGCGAGACGGCGCCCGGTCCGGTCGGCGAGCATGCCGTACGGTCCCCACGAAAGCTCGGTGGAGAGCGCGGCCTGACCCGGCTCGAGGAAGTTCGTCATCGCCTGATAGATCGCCCCGGTGCCACCGGGTGTGATGACCGAGGTGGCCATGTGGCGGGGCGGGCCCTCGGGCAGGACGTCCCGTTCGATGGCGGCGATGAGATCCGGACGACCGCTGAGGGGCGAGTACGCGGCAGCCTCGTTCAGCGGGACCTCGCGGGTCGCGCGGATCGATGCCGGCAGCACGGCGAGGGTCCCGTCGTCGTGCAGCAGGGCCCCCAGTGTGGAATCGATCACGTCCGCGCCCTCGGAACGGCGGGCTCTGGCCGCGTGGTGCATGCGGAAGATCACGTCGTTGGCGCGAAGGGCGCGTCCGGCTTCGGCCAGCGGGGTCGGACGATCGGGGTGGTCCATGGGAGTACCGCGACGGAGGGCGTGGGAGCGGAAGGCGAGGCGTACCCGGCCCCGACGTCCACGTTCACCCGTAGCGCCCGTTCCTCGCCGACCCGGGATCGGCGTCGTACCTTGGCGGTTTCGTCTCCCCACTTGGCATCCCGCATCGGCACCCTGTGTCGGCACGCCGATTCGGCACCCTACACGACTCGGAGATTCGCATGAGCCTGCGCTCACTCTCGACCCTTCTTTCACGCGCCGGTCTCGCGCTGGCCACCACGGTGCTGCTCGCACTGCCCGCCTCCGCCCAGTCGGTGCCCGGACCCATGGGGGAGATCGCCACGGAATTCGATTCGCTCGTCTTCCGCTCGATCGGGCCCGCGACGATGTCCGGACGCGTCGCGGACCTCGCGGTCTACGAGGCGAACCCGGCAGTGTACTTCGTGGCGACGGCACACGGGGGCGTCTGGAGGACGCGCAATGGAGGCACGACCTTCGACGCGCTCTTCCAGGACGAGGGACTGATCTCGACGGGCGACGTGACGATCTCGCAGTCCGACCCGGACCTGGTCTGGGTCGGTGCCGGCGAGTCGAACAATCGGCAGTCCACGTCGTGGGGAGGCGGCGTCTACAAGTCCACCGACGGCGGCGACACCTTCGAGCACATGGGGCTGCCCGAGTCGCGGCACATCAACCGGATCATCATCCACCCCGAGGACGAGAACGTCGTGCTCGTGGCGGCGACCGGGCCGCTCTACGGCCCCGGCGGAGACCGCGGGATCTTCCGGACGAGCGACGGCGGTGAAACGTGGGAGCGGGTCCTCCACGTCGACGAGGACACGGGCGGCACCGACCTCGTCTTCTCCCCGCAGGACCCGAGCATCGTGTATGCCGCGATGTACCAGCGCCGCCGGACGACCTGCTGCATGAACGGCGGCGGTCCGGGCAGCGGTGTCTGGAAGTCGACGGATGCCGGCGATACCTGGACGAAGATCGAGGGGGGTGGCTTCCCGGACGGCCCGCTCGGGCGGATCGCGATCGACGTGTTCGATCTCGACGACCAGATCGTCTACGCCCTGGTCGAGGCACCCGACCCGGAGGACGATGACGCGCCGGAGCCGCAGGGGCTCTACCGCTCCGACGACGGCGGGGAGACATGGACGCAGCAGTCCGACCGGAATCCGCGTCCGATGTACTTCAGCCGGCTGGTGGTCGATCCGGTCGATCCGGACCGCGTCTACATGGGCGGCGTCGGCCTCCACCTGTCGATCGACGGAGGCGAGAACTTCGAGACGGACGCCGCCCGCGCGATCCACGACGACGTCCACGCGATCTGGGTGAATCCCAACAACCCGAACCACGTCCTGATCGGGAACGATGGTGGCCTGGCGGCATCGTGGGATGCCAGCCGCACGTGGCAGTTCCTGCCCAACCTTCCGGTCGGGCTGTTCTACCACGTCAACTACGACATGGAGCGCCCGTTCAACGTCTGCGGCGGCATGCAGGACAACTACAGCTGGTGCGGACCGAGCGCGACGCGCTTCCGCGGGGGCATCACGAACGACGACTGGTTCCAGGTCCGGGGCGGCGACGGGTTCGTGGCGATGCCCGACCTGAATGATCCGCACATCGTCTACGCCGAGTCTCAGAACGGAAATCCGGTGCGGCGCAATATCCTCACCGGCGAGTCGAAGGGAATCCGCCCGGGCGGGGACAACATCGTGAACGCGTCGGACGACGACGGCGCCGACCGGTGGCACTGGGACACGCCCTTCATCCGATCGCCCCACGATCCCGGCGTGCTGCTCATCGCCTCGCACCGTCTGTTCCGTACCACCGACCGTGGCGACTCGTGGACCGCCCTCAGCGGCGACCTGACCACCAACACCGATCGCGACGAGATCGAGACGATGGGCGTCGTGAACACC
>DATFJS010000491.1:0-7064 GCA_035269045.1 Longimicrobiales bacterium
GACCCGCGCCGGTGCCGCCGGGCGAGTCCGCGCCGCCGACTCGCGGGCCGGTACCGCCATCCTGCCGCCCACGCGGGGCATGAATGTTCCGGCATGCTCGCACATGTCACGACAGCGGCGCTTCGGGGAGTCGATGCCCTCCCGGTCCGCGTCGAAGTCTCGCTCACCGCCGGACTGCCGGCCTTCACCGTCGTGGGACTTCCCCAGAGCGAGGTGCGGGAGGGGAGGGAGCGGGTGGTCGCGGCGCTTCGGCATCTGGGGGTCTCCCTGCCACCGCGGCGGATCACCGTGAACCTCTCCCCGGCCGACGTTCGGAAGGAGGGGAGTGGTTTCGACCTGCCGCTCGCTGCGGTGCTGCTGGTGGCCGCCGATGCGGTTTCCGCAGAGCAGGTCCGACGGTGGGCGTTCGTCGGGGAGATCGGACTCGACGGGGGAATCCGGTCGGCGCGAGGCGTCCTCTCGCGGGTCCTCGCTCTTCGCGCGGAGGGCGTGGAGGGGGTGGTCGTGCCACCGCAGAACCACCGGGAGGCGGCCGCGGTCGACGGAGTGCGCGTGGAGACGGCGGACTCGCTCGCCGATCTCGTGGAGTCGCTCCGGAGCGGGGTGTGGCGGTCTCCGGCCGTCGTTCCGCGGGTCAGCGAGCCGTCCCATCCGGACCTCGCCGACGTGCGGGGCCAGGATCTGGCGCGCCGGGCACTCGAACTCGCGGCCGCCGGCGGGCACAATCTCGTCATGGTCGGCCCACCCGGATGCGGGAAGACGCTGCTGGCGCGTCGGATGCCCGGGCTGCTTCCCCCGCTGTCGAAGTCCCGCGCCCTCGAAGTCACCCGGGTGCACTCCGTCGCTGGCCTGCTGCCCGAGGGCAGCGGACTCGTGCGAACTCCGCCCTTCCGAGCCCCGCATCACGGGGTGAGTCAGGCGGGGCTCGTGGGAGGAGGCCGGCCGCTCCGCCCGGGCGAGTTCAGCCTCGCCCACCACGGGGTGCTCTTCCTCGACGAACTGCCCGAATTCCGCCGCGACGCGCTCGAGGCCCTCCGGCAGCCGATGGAGGAGGGTGCGATCCGTCTCACCCGCGCACACGGCACGTTCCGGCTCCCCGCGCGTCCACTCGTGGTAGCGGCCATGAACCCGTGTCCCTGCGGCCGCTTCGGCGAAGGGGGCGAACCGTGCTCGTGCTCGCCCGACCGGATCGCGCGGTACCGTGGACGGGTGAGTGGCCCCCTGATCGACCGGTTCGACCTCCAGGTGTCGGTGCGGGCCGTGCCGCTCACCGCACTCGCGGGGCCGGCGGGCGAGTGCACGGCGGAGGTGCGCCGCCGGGTCCTCGAGGCTCGCGGCCTCCAGCGGACGCGTCTCGCGCAGGAACCGGGGGAGACGAACGCGGAGATGGCGATCACCGCCCTCCGTCGTCACGTGCCGGTACGGTCGGATGTCGCGGGCGTGATCCAGCGGGCCCACGACCGGCTGGGATTCTCCGCGCGGGGGTACCACCGGGTCCTTCGCGTCGCGCGCACGATCGCCGATCTGGCCGATTCGGAACGGGTTCTGCCCGAGCACGCCGCCGAGGCACTCCAGTTCCGCGAGCTGGATCGCCCGGTCGGCGTGTAGGGACATCCGGACCCCGCGGGGGCGGCGAGTGGTAGCGTTACCCGAGGGCGCTCAGCTTCCGCGGGCCCGATTCGCCGCTCGACCGGACACCATGACATCCCACTTCCTGGACTACGCCGCCACGTCGGCCCTCCGGCCTCCGGAGGTGACCGAGGCGGTACGTGCCTATCTGGACGAGACCGGCGCGACCGCAGGTCGCGGAGGATACGGCCGGGCGCTCGACGCGGGACGCAGGGTCCTCCGTGCGCGCAGGGCGGTGCACGGGGTTCTGGGCCTGCCGGGTGATCCGTCCCGGCTGACGTTTTCGGCGAATGCCACGATGTCCCTCAACCACGTGCTGCACCGGGCGCTGCGGCCCGGAGACGCACTCGTGGTGACGGACTTCGACCATAACGCGGTCCTTCGCCCGGCCGCGTGGCTCGAGCGTCACCGTGACATCCGGGTGCGGCACGTGCACGGCCTGCGGGACGGTACCCTCGATCGCCGAGCTCTCGCTCGTGCCCTCGACGGCGCCCGTCTCCTGTCCATCAACGCGGTCTCGAATGTTCTCGGGACGCGCCTGCCGGTCGCCGACCTGGTGGACGAGGCGCATTCGGCCGGGGCGCTCGCCCTCGTCGATACCGCTCAGGCGGCGGGTCACGTACCCGTCGACTGGGGGAACGCCGACTTCGTGGCCTTTACCGGGCACAAGGGTCTGCTCGGTCCTCAGGGCACCGGTGGCCTGTGGGTTCGCCCGGGCTTGGAGCTGGAGCCCCTGCTCGCGGGAGGGACGGGGGGCAATTCGCTCGATCGCGAGATGCCGGCCGCCTGGCCCGATCATCTCGAGGCGGGCACGCTCAACGGTCCGGGGATCGCCGGCCTGGGTGCGGGAGCCACGTGGGTGGAAGATCGGGGAGTCGCGCGGCTCCACCAGCGGACGGCCACGCTCAAGATGCGCCTCCGCGACGGATTGGCGCAGATCCCGACCGTCGATGTACTCTCGCCCCCGGCGGTGGACGGCGGGGCGATCGTCACGATACGGTCCAGTACGGTGGATGCCGCGACGCTCGCGCGCGACCTGGACCGCGAGCACGGAATCGAGGTACGGGCCGGCCTGCACTGCGCCCCGGAGGTTCACCGCCTCCTTGGAACGACCGCCACCGGGGCGGTACGGTACTCCCTCGGCTGGGCGAGCACCGACCAGGACGTCGACGCAGCCGTGGAAGGGACGGCCCGGGTGGTCCGGGCGTCCAGAGTAGCTCTCTGATTCAACTCACCATCGATGCGCGCATTTCTCGCACTTACGCTCCCGAAGAAGGAACGGACCCGCATACACCGGTCCGCTCGCGTACTTCGCGACCGCGACCTTCCGGTTCGATGGGTGGATCTGGAGAACTACCACGTCACCCTCAAGTTCCTCGGTTCGGTACGCGGTGAGCGTGTCGAGACCGTGAAGGAGGTCATGGCCGAGGTCGCGGAGTCGACTCCGCCGTTCGTGGCCACCATCGGGAGCTTCGGGGCGTTTCCCACGATTCGGCAGCCGGAAGTGCTCTGGGTAGGGGTCGAGGCCTCCCCCGAGCTGCGCTGCCTCAAGCAGGACCTGGAGTGGGGACTCGCGGGGCACGATTTCCCCCGGGAGACCCGCGCCTTTCACCCACACGTCACCCTCGGACGCGCGTCGGCCGAGGCGGGCGCGGGAATCTTCCGCGGGCTGGACGACCTGGTCGCGGACCTGGATCACGACGGTCAGTTCAACGTTCGGTCGGTAGACCTGCTCCGGACACATCGGACGCCCCAGGGTGTCCGGTACTCCACCGTCGACTCCGTTCGGCTGAAGGGAGACTGAGATGAGCGGCTGTCTGCGTGGGTGTCTCGTCACGACCGGGACCGCGACCGTGCTTCTCGTGGCGGCCTGGGGAGGGTGGCGATACGGAGGTGAGGTCTTCCCCCGGCTCGAACGGTGGGTGGCCACGCAGCCGACCTCGGCGACCGCCGGCCCCCAGCCCTCCCAGAGGGTCGCGGAGGACGCGCTCGATCGTTTCAACGCCTTTCGCACCGCCGGGGTGGCGGATGCGACCCTCGAGCTGTCGGAACTGGAGCTCACGTCGATCGTGCGGTACTCCGTCCCGCAGCTCCTTCCCGAGGGCGTTCAGGACCCGACGGTCGAGCTCGACGGCGACCGGGTGATTCTGTCCGCGCGCGTCGCGGTCGACGCCTTCCCGGAGGTTCAGAGCGTCCAGGACGTGGTGTCGCTGCTGCCCGACACGGTCCGGATCGAACTGCGGTCGAGTCTCCTGAGGCTGGACGGCCAGTACGCCGCGCTCGTCTTCGACGGGGTCGAGGCGTCGGGCATTCCGCTCCCCGACCGGGTCATCCCCGCGATTCTAGAGTCCCTCGGCCGCACCGACGTCCCCGGCCTTCCGCGCAGCGCGCTGGCCGTTCCGCTCCCGACCGGGATCGCGAGCGCCTACGCCGCCGAGGGCTCGCTCGTCTTCGTTTCCACCGAGTAGCCGATGGCCCACGTCCTCGTCGTCGATGATGAAACGTCCATCCGGGGCGCGATCCGCCAGATCCTCGAGTACGAGGGTCACGATGTCGCGGTCGCGGAGGACGGGATGGATGCGCTGGACCACATCGAGACGCGTCGCCCGGACCTGATCTTCCTCGACGTGAAGATGCCGGGCCTCGACGGCCTCGAGGTACTGTCGCGGATCCGAGAGAACGACCCGTCCGCTCTGGTGGTGATGATCTCCGGGCACGGCACGATCGAGACGGCGGTCGACGCGACCAGGGCGGGTGCGTTCGACTTCCTGCAGAAGCCCCTGGACTCCGACCGACTCCTGGTCACGCTGCGCAACGCTCTGCAGCTCCGTGGCCTGTCGGAGCGGGTCGAGCGCCTCCGGGAGGAGGTCGAGGCACGCCACGAGATCGTGGGCTCCACACGTGAGATCGGTCAGGTGCTCGAGCGGATCGAACGGGTCGCGCCGACCAGCGCCCGGGTTCTGATCACCGGCGAGAACGGGACGGGCAAGGAGCTCGTGGCGCGAGCGATCCACCGGCTGTCCCCACGGTCCGGGGGGCCGTTCGTGGAGGTGAACTGCGCGGCGATTCCACGCGAGCTCATCGAGTCCGAACTGTTCGGGCATGTCGAGGGCTCCTTCACCGGCGCCGTGGCGGACCGGGCGGGCCGGTTCGAGCAGGCCGACGGGGGTACGCTGTTCCTCGACGAGGTCGGTGACATGTCACTCGATGCGCAGGCCAAGGTGCTGCGGGCGCTCGAGCAGGGGGTCGTGACGCGCGTCGGTGGGGGCCGACCGATCGAGGTGGATGTGCGGGTGGTCGCAGCCACCAACAAGGAGCTGAGTGAGGAGATCGAGGCGGAGAGGTTCCGGGAGGACCTCTACTACCGTCTCAACGTGGTGCCGATCCGCGTCCCGCCGCTGCGTGAGCGCAGGGACGACATCCCCATGCTCGTGCAGCACTTCGCGACGCTGACGCAGGGCCCGGCCCGTGAATTCACGGACGAGGCGATCGCGCGCCTTCGCGAGCTCCCGTGGCCCGGCAACGTGCGCGAACTGCGGAACACGGTCGAGCGCCTGATGATCCTGGCGGAGGGCGAACGGGTGGAGGTCGGAGATGTCGAGCGCCTCGCCGGCTCCGGCGGCGAAAGAGCCGACGATGCCTTCACCGACGCCGACACCTTCGCGGAGTTCAAGGATCGTGCAGAGCGGAGCTTCGTCCTTCACAAGCTTCGAGAGTTCGACTGGAACGTGTCGGAGACCGCGCGCCAGCTCGAGATGCCCCGGTCGAACCTCTACAAGAAGATCGAGAAGTACGATCTGACGCGAGAGGAATAGCGTGGGCCGGGTTCCCTCGTCGTTCAGCGCGGGTCGTCGAGGATCTCGGTTCCGTTCTCCAGCCTGTACAGCGCCTCCATGACGAGGTAGTCGCGAGTGGTCAGCCGTGTAGCCGTGTTGGTCGGGTACATCAGGTCCCGCTGCTCGTCCGAGTGAGGCAGACCGAGTGCGTGCCCCATCTCGTGGGCGGCGGTGAGCTGGACCTGGCGGGCATCGAGGAGACGCTGTGAGGCGCCCGCCGCGTGCGTCGTCAGCACGAATTCCGTGACCTCCATCGCGACCACGCCGTCCCGGCGCTCCCACCGCGTGCCCGTTCGTCCGAGTTCGCTCCCGTCCAGTCGCCGGGACCATGAGACGGCGAAGTCCTCGGACCCGGGGTAGTCGGAACGCGTCACGCGAATCGGGAAGGGGCTGTTCTGCCACGCCAGGATTCCGCGAACCGCAGCGGACTGGAAGGCACGTGCCTCCGTGTCGTCGAGGAACTCCGGTCGTGGAACGCGCACCTCGATCTCGTCCGTCGCATCGGGCCACCGCATCACCCGTGAGATCCCCCGCTGGCCGAGGCCGGCACACAGGTAGCCGGCGCCCGGACACACGTCGCTGGCCCTGAGTGTCGGCTCGAACGGCTCCCCCGGGTCGACATCGAACGCTTCGCCCCCCGACGCGGCCGGCACCACACACTCCGGATTCGACGGGTCGCCCACGCAGGACGACGGCGACGGCGTCGTCCCCGCACGGAGGAACAGCATCACGCCCGCGAGGAGCATAATTCCGAGGCTCAGGGAGGTCGTGAGGGAGCGCACGCGGATCCGGGATGCGGCGGGAGAGGATGGGGTCGTCACGACGTCGCCGCGCGGACCCGGTGTCGACCGGCGCCGCGGGTGAGCCGCCCCGGAATCATGCGATTCGGGACGGGCCGGGACAATGACGCTCGGCGGCGCCGGCGCGGAGTCGGCTTGTTGACCGCCGCCACGGGAGCGACGTTGAGGGCTCCCGAACCGGTTCCGGTGGAAGTGTACATCCGGTGACCGACGACTTCCGAACGTGGGGACGAGTTGCACGAACCGCGCGAATCCCGAGGGCAGGGTGGGGCCCCCGAAGAGCGATCCGGTGTCCGGGTCACGCTGGGACGTGCGCTGGCCTGGGGCCGCTCCCTCGCCATCGCCTTCGTGCTGTTCGTGATCCTGCGCACCGTCGGCGTCGAGGCGTTCAAGATCCCCACGTCCTCCATGGAAGCGACCCTTCAGGTGGGGGACTTCCTGCTCGTCAACAAGGCGGTGTACGGCGCGCACATCCCCGGCACCGACCTTCGGCTCCCCGCCCTTCGTGAGCCCCGGCGCAACGACGTGGTCGTCTTCCGCCCCCCGCACGAACCACGACGAAACTACGTGAAGCGGGTGGTCGGGCTGCCGGGGGACACGCTCGAGATGCACGACAAGCTGCTCATGGTGAACGGAGAACGGCTGGATGAGCCGTGGGCGATCCACATCGATCGGAATCGGGACGCCGTGCACCCCGGCATGCGGTGGCAGGGCAATCATCTCATCGCCGGCCGGCCGATCGACGGCTACGCGCCGTCCCGCGACACGTGGGGGCCGATCGTCGTGCCCCCGGAACGCT
>DATFJS010000492.1:0-8636 GCA_035269045.1 Longimicrobiales bacterium
ACCGCCATCAGGATCCCGGGTGCCGCGGTCGTCTTCATCGTGCTTCTCATCTCGTCGTCTCCTCGTTGGATCGGGCAACTCTTCACCCGTGCGAACGCGCCACCGTCGACCGAGGGTTCCCGAGAGGCCGTCGAGACGGGCACCATGTGGCCGGCTCATGGCTTAGATTCATGGGGGGACGGATGGCGTCTCCCCATGGCTTGAACCGCAACCCAACGGACCCATGATTCACACCAGCCACGACCTTCCGGAATCCACACGGTCACAGATGATCGACGTGCTGAACCAGCAGCTCGCCGACACGTTCGATCTCTACTCGCAGGTCAAGCAGGCGCACTGGAACGTGAAAGGCCCGAACTTCCAGCAGCTGCATGAGCTTTTCGACGAGGTCGCGATCGGCGTCCTGCCCTTTGTCGACGAGATCGCGGAGCGGGCGACGGCGCTCGGTGGCTCGGCGCACGGCACCGCTCGGATGGCTGCCGCCACCTCCCGCCTCGAGGAGATGTCCGCCGACGCCATCGACGGCCCCGACGCGGTGCGCGCGGTCGCGAGAACGCTCGCGGGCGCGGCCTCCACCACCCGGGCCGCCATCGACGCGGCGGGCGACGCAGGAGACGAGGGTACGGCCGACCTCTTCACCGGGATCTCCCGGGAACTCGACAAGCTGCTCTGGTTCGTCGAAGCGCACGCACAGACGGCCTGACCAGCTTCCGATCAGGCCGTCCGGACTCCGGACCGGCCGGTGGCTTCTTCGCCCCGGTCGGTCCGGCCGGCCCGGTGGTGGGCATTGAGGGCGTCGGAGGTGGGCGCTAGCCTTCACGCCTCATGGCCGACTTCGCTCTCTACTTCGCCTCGATCTTCTCGATCGTGAATCCCTTCGCCGCGATCCCCGTGTATCTGGGGGTCACTGCGGATACGCCTCCATCGCAGCGGCGCGGAATCCCGCGCAAGACGGCGCTGGCGTCCACGATCATTCTCCTCGTTGCGTATGCGATCGGTGAGTCGCTCCTCTCCTTCTTCTCGATCTCGATAGCGTCGCTCAGGGTCGCGGGTGGGATCCTGATCTTCGCGATGGCGTGGTCGATGCTGCAGGCGCGTACGTCGCGCCAGAAGCAGACGCCCGAGGAGGCGGAGGAGGCCACGCATCGGGATTCGCTGGCGGTGGTGCCGCTAGCGATGCCACTGCTCGCCGGACCGGGGGCGATCTCCGTGATGATCCTCTGGGCGACGCGCAGCGGAGGTGTGGCCGGCCACCTTCCGGCGGTGGCCGCGGTGGTGTCGGTGGCGCTCTCGATCTGGGTGATCCTGAGCCTCGCGACGCCGATCTCGAAGCTGCTCGGACAGACCGGCATGAACGTGGCCACGCGTTTCATGGGGCTCATCCTCGCCGCCGTGGCCGTGGAATTCGTCGCGGGCGGACTTCAGGATCTCTTCCCGGCCTGGGCGGTGGGCCGATGAGCAGGGGCGGCGGTGGCCGCCGGAAGGGCGGTGGAAGGGGCCGCCGGGACAACCGGCGCAGAGACCCCGACGGCCCCCTCGAGGTCGAGAAGTACCGGGAGCTGATCCCGGATTTCGATCGATTCCTGGAGGTGGTGCGCACGAAGGAGCCGCGCACGCTCCGTACCAACATCCGTCGCATCTCGCCGGAGGAACTCGGAGCGCGGCTGGAGGCCAAGGGCTACGGCGTTCACGACGTGCCGCACCAGCCGGAGTTCTTCCGGATCACGCGGGAGGGGGAGGACGGTCTGCCTCCGGTGTCCGACACCGTCGAGCACTGGGCCGGCCACTTCTACATCCAGCAGACGGTGACGGGGTGGGCCGCGCCGCTCCTCGACCCGCAGCCCGGCGAGCGCATCCTCGACATGTGCAGCGCCCCCGGAGGCAAGACGACGCACCTCGCCGAGTGCATGGGCGAGGAGGGCGTCGTCGTGGCGTCCGAGGTGAACGAGGGACGCATTCGCGCGCTGCTCGGCAACGTGTACCGGATGGCGCATCCCAACGTCATGGTCGTGGCGGCGGACGGTCGGTACTTCCCGGAGGGCGCCACCTTCGATCGGGTGATGGTCGATGTACCCTGCTCGGCCGAGGGCACGCTGAGAAAGAAGGGTGGGGTGCTGCCCCGGAAGACGAAGGGCGCCCGTCGGAAGCTGTTCGGCATCCAGGTGGCGCTGCTCCGCCGGGCGATCGAACTCACCCGTCCGGGTGGGACGCTCATGTACTGCACCTGCACCTTCGACCCGAACGAGAACGAGGGCGTTCTGTCGGCGGTGCTGAAGGATGCACCCGTCGACGTCGAGCACCTCGACATGCCGGTGCCGCACGAGCGTGGCGTGACCGAGTGGGAGGGGCGCGAGTACGACCCGCGGATGACTGGAGCTGTCCGGATGTATCCGCACCTGCACGATTCCGGGGGGCTCTTCCTCTGCCGTCTCCGTAAGGAGGGGGATGCTCCGGTCGAGGGATGGTCACCCGTACCCGCCGAGTTTCCCGAAGAGGAGCGCTATCCGGAAAAGGACCTCATGACCCCGCGGGAAGCGATCGCGGAGGTCGAGGACTTCTACGGGCTCGACCGCGAGGTCATGGATCGCTTCGGCTACATGCGGCGTGGCACCAACGTCTGGGTGCACGGCATGGACGCGTGGCCGATGGAATCGTGGGAGCCCGGTCGTTGGCGCTCCATCTCCAACGGATTCCGGGCCTTCGATCTGACAGCCGCCTACCCGCGGCCCACCAACGACCTGTTCCAGCTGCTCGACGACGCGGTCGGGAAGCGACGCGTCGAACTCACCCCCGAGCGGTGGGAGGATCTGCTCGCCGGTCGCCGGGTGAGGGTCGAGGATCCGCCGCACGGGTATGTCGCGCTGATCCTCGGCGGCGAGGTCGTGGGCCGGGGCTTCGTTCGGGAGGGTGTGCTCGCCAGCCAGATCCCGCGCGGACGGATGAGGTGGCTGCGCGCGGCGGTCGAGCTGGAAGCGGAGTTCGGGGGCGAGAGCTCCTGAACGACGACGCCCCTCGACACCGCGAGGGCGCGAGGGGCGGGCATCGGAGCGCGGGAGACGGTGCGCTCGTCGCCGATCAGGGCCGCATCGCGGCTCCGACTCAGTCGTCCAGGAAGCGTACCTCGCCACTCTCGAGCGAGTAGACGGCTCCCACGACGGCGTGGGTGCCCGCCCGGAGGCCGCCGCGGATCACGGTGCTGGCCTGCTTCAGAACGTTGACCTGGTAGCGGACGTTGGCCTCGACCGCCTCGTCGATCGACGCACCCTGCCGCACACCCGGGGCGATGTGCTGGAAGAGCGACGAGATCTGGCCGGGTACCTCGCCTCCGTCCACGGCGGCCGTCACCGCACCGCAGGAGGAGTGGCCGAGCACGACGATGGCGGTCGACCCGAGGACGCCCGCGGCGTACTCGAGGCTCGCGATCTCCTCCGGCGTCGCGACGTTTCCGGCGACGCGCACGGTGAAGAGGTCGCCGAACCCCTCGTCGAACAGGATCTCCGGCGGAACGCGCGAGTCGGCGCATCCGAGAATCGCTGCATAGGGGCTCTGACCACCCGAGAGGTCACGGACCCGGTCGACGTCGCGACGGGCGTCCGCCGTCTCGCCCGCGATGAAGCGCGCGTTCCCCTGCTTGAGCCGCTCGATCGCCTCGTTCGGGCTGGTCGGCACGGATCTGACCACGTCGGCGGCGAGAGGAACCGCGCCGGCGGCCAGTCCGGCGGCCCCGAGTGCGGTTGCGCGGATTGCGTCTCGGCGTGTCATGCTATGTGCGGAACCCATCGATCAAGACCTCTGGTTGAGTGGGGAAATGTCCCGGAATATCGGGCGATCCCCGATCGGTGGTAGGCAGGATGATCGATACGGGTCATTCAAAAAGCTGATGTCGCAGGCCCGTGCGTATAGTCACGTATGCCGGTAGCCGATTCGATCTTTCCGCAGGAATTCGACGAAGGCCTCGTCCGCCGGCGCGAAGTCGGGCGCCCACTGGCCGAGCGGGTCGAACCAGGCGACGCGCTCGTGCTCGGTCGGAGCGGGGGACCCGGTGGTGGCGACGCGAACGAACAGGATCCGGAAGGGCGCGCCATGATCCCGGGCGGTGAACTCGACGGCGATATCGGCGTCCACCACGCGCATGCCGAGTTCCTCCCGCAGCTCCCGGTCGGCCGCGTCGCGCAGCGTCTCCCCGTCGTGCACCTTTCCTCCCGGGAACTCCCACAGCCCCCCGTGGCGTTTGTGGGCCGGGCGCCGACCGATCAGCACATGTCCGTGCTCGTCGGTCACGACGCACGCCACCACGTCACGGACGTTGCCCTCGCGATCGCCGGGGGAGAGGTTCGAGTCGGAGTCCATGTTCATCACGGAGAGATCATGCCGGTCAGACGGGTAGACGACCACGATCGTGTGCAGGTGGCCGCGGGCCGCGACACCGAGGTACAGGTGCTCATCGGCCCCGATGAGGGGCCCAACTTCGCGCTTCGCCGCTTCATCATCCAGCCGGGAGGCGGGATGCCGCTGCATACGAACCTCGTCGAGCACGAACAGTACGTGCTGCGCGGACGGGCGTCGGTGGTGATCGGTGACGAGACGCACGAGGTGAAGGCGCGGGACGTCGTGTACATCCCCGCCGGCGTGCCGCACAGTTACGACGCGGAGGGCGACGAACCCTTCGAGTTCCTCTGCGTGGTCCCGAATGCCGAGGACCGGATCGACGTCGTCGACCCGGAGGCGTGCTGACGATGCGTGGCGTCCCGACCGGTGGACTCGCCGCGCTCGCCGCGATCCTGCTCGTCGTGGCGGCGTGCGGGACCGAGCCCACGGAGGAGACGACGCGGCAGGAGGTGAATCCCCTCTACGCCCCGGACCGGCTGCACGCCCAGGCGCCGGACTCGTTCCGGGTGGCGGTCGCGACGAGCGAGGGTGACCTCACGCTGTTCGCGAAGCGGGAGTGGGCGCCCCTGGGCGTCGACCGGTTCTACACCCTCGTCACGAACGGCTTCTACGACGAAATCCGCGTGCACCGGGTGGTGCCGGGTCGCGTGGCGCAGTTCGGCCTGAACGGCGACGGGCTGGTGAACTCCGCCTGGATGGAGGAATACATCGTCGACGACCCGCGCGTGCTTTCCAACGAACGAGGCACCCTGGCGTTCGCGAAGGGCGGCGCCAACGACCGGACCACGCAGGTCTTCATCAACCTCGGCGACAACCTCGGGCTCGACGACCAGGGCTTCGCACCCTTCGCCCGGGTGGTCGACGGAATGGAGGTGGCCGACGCCTTTTTCGCCGAGTACGGCGACGGTCCGCCCCGGGGGGACGGTCCGTACCAGATGCAGGCGCTCGCGCAGGGCAACGAGTATCTGGACGCGGAGTTTCCGGAGCTGACCCGGATCGATTCCATGCGGGTGGTGCCGTTCGACGGGGGTGCCGGGTGAAGCCGGGGTGCCGGCTGACCGTGGGGCGCCGGGCGCGCGGCTGGGCCGGTGGCCTGCTGGCCGCGTGCACGGGCGTGCTCCTGTCGGCGTGCGGGGCCGAGGCTCCGGCCGACGACGCGACGTCGGAGGGGGCTCCGGACGCCGTGGTGGGCGACGCGGCGCCCACGCTCGGTCCCGTGGACGGGCGGGAACTGCCGGGTGCGGACCTCGAGCGGGTCGCCGTCGGGGATGTCGCGCCGGACTTCCAGCTCATGTCGTATCGGGGCGATGTGCTGACCCTGTCCGAGAATCACGGGGAGCGCGAGGTCCTGCTCGTGTTCTACCGGGGCCACTGGTGACCCTACTGCGCCGAGCAGCTCGGGGAGCTGCAGGACCTGCTTCCGCCCGAGGTTTCGACGGATACGGAGATCTGGGCCGTCAGCATCGAGGACCGTGAACGTCAGCAGATGATGGTCGACCGGATCACGAACGGGGGCGGCACCGCGCCTCCATTCCGCATGCTCCAGGATCCGGATCACGCCGTGGTGGACCGCTACGGGCTCTTCAACGCGGAGGGTTCGACGCCGGAGCGCCCCCTCCCGCACCCGACCACGCTCGTGATCGACCGGGAGGGCGTGGTGCGCTGGAAGGCGGTGGAGACCGACTATCGCCTCAGGCCCACCACGGACGACATCCTCGCGGCGATTCGGTTCGCACGGGGAGAAGGCCCCGAGCCGCCCACGCCCACCATGACCGACGTTCGGGACCGGAACCGATGAGGAGGTCCGGTCCACCCGCAGTTCCGTGACGACCGACCAGCCCGACCGGCCCACGACCGACCCGGCCGAGACCGACCAGCCCGCGCCCGACCAGCCCGACCCGGCCGGGACCGGCGCGGCGTCGAACGCGGCTGTCTCCTCCGGTACCGCGGGACTGCAGCGCACGCTCGGTCTCCGTGCGGCTCTGGGGATCGGCATGGGCACCATGATCGGCGCCGGCATCTTCGTGTTCCCCGGTCTGGCCGGAGGAGAGGCGGGCCCGGCGGCCAGCCTTTCGTTCGCGCTCGGCGGCGTGATCGCGCTTCTGGTGGCGCTTCCGGCCTCCGAACTCGCGACGGCCATGCCGCGGAGCGGGGGCGGCTACGTGTTCGTGTCTCGCGGCCTGGGGACCCGATGGGGATCGCTCGTGGGGTTCGGCCAGTGGGTCGGCCTGGTCTTCGCGTCGGCGTTCTACCTGTCGGCCGCGGGCGACTACCTGCTCGACTCGGCCGAGCGCCTCGGCATGACCGTACCGTTCGAGGGTGCCTGGGTCGGGTTCACCCTGGCGGTGATCCTGTCCGGCATCAGCCTCGTCGGTACCCGGAACACCGGGCGACTGCAGAACGGCATCCTGGCGGTTCTGGGTCTGCTTCTCATCGCATTCCTCGCCTGGGCCGGGCTCGCTCTGGCCGACGTCGTCCCGGGGCCGCCGACCGTCGACCAGTCGTTCTTCTCCGAGGGGGGCGCCCCGGTCTTCACCGCGGCCGCGCTCGTCTTCACCTCGTATCTCGGATTTGCGCAGATCGCGGCCGTGGCCGGTGAGATCCGGGAGCCCGAGCGGAACGTCCCGCGCGCGATGGTAGGGAGCGTCCTGCTGGTGATGGCCGCCTACGTGGCCACCATGCTCGTCGCCACGAGCTGGCTGTCGGTCGACCGGATGGCCGAACTCGGTGAAACGGCGATGATCGAGGTGGCCCGGCTGCTCGCGGGGCCGCTCGGGGTGATCGGCTTCCTCGCCTGCGGGATGCTGGCCACCCTGTCGTCGGCGAACGCATCGATCCTGTCCTCGTCCAGATCCATGTTCGCCCTCGGCCGGGACGGCCTCGTACCCGATGGTGTCGGGGCCGTGAACGAGCGGTTTCGGACCCCCCACGTCGCGCTGCTGCTCGCCGGGGGACCCATCGCGATCCTCACGCTGGTGGGTCCACTCGACGTCCTGGCCGAAGTCGCCTCGCTGCTCCATCTCGTCCTGTACGGGCTGATGTGCTTCTCGCTCATCGCCTTCCGCCGCCGGGATCCCGAGACGTATCGCCCGACCTTCACCTGCCCGGGGTACCCGTGGGTGCCGATCCTCGGTGGAGTCGCGAGCCTCTCCCTGATCCTCCTCATGAATCCGCTGTCCCAGGTGATCGGAGGGGCCGTGCTGCTCGTGGCCCTCGCCTGGACCGGCATCTACGCGCCCGACGTCCGCCTGAAGGAGACACCATGAAGCTTTTCTCGCGCGCCAGTCGCATTCTCGTGCCCATCCGTCTCCCGGAGCCGGACGATCTGCCGGACCGCATGGTGGAGCGACTGGGCAATACACGGATCCTCCTCGTCGGCTGGCTCGAGGTTCCGGAGCAGACACCCCCGGAGCAGGCGAAGGAGGAGCTGGACGATACCGGCGAGGCGGCGCTCGCACGGATTCGCGAACGGCTCGAGGAGGCCGGCGCCGAAGTGGAGACCCGGCATCTGTTCACGCCCGACCTCATCGCGACGATCCAGAGCGTGGGAGCCGAGGAGGCGTGCGACGCCGCCCTGATCGCCGGGCCGATCCGAGCGGTCGATCGCGTTCTCGTCGTCCTCAGGGATGAGCCCGACGTGGACGTCGTCGCGCGGCTCGTGGCCGACCTCTCCGAGGACCGGCCGGACCGTGTCACGCTGCTCCACATCTCGGAGGACGAAGCCGACCTCGGCCGGGACCTCAGCGATCGGGTGCTGAATGCGCTCGAGCAGCAGGGTGTCGATACCGATCGGGTCGAGACGAGGGTCGAGGCGTCCGACGAGCCCGAGGATCGTGTCGTCGACGTATGCCGCGAGGACGATGTGGAGATCGTGGTCGTTCCCGAGCACGGGGAGATGGAGGAGCGCCTGTTCGGATCCTTCGCCGCACGGCTCGCCCGCGACGCCGACATGCCGGTGCTGGTCGTCCGGATGGGCGGGTCCGACTGACCGCGCCGGTCGGACGGTCTCGCGGGAAGACCTCGGTGACACCCCGAGGCATGTTCCTTGCAACCTCACCCGATGTATCTTGACGACCCGCTTCACCCACCAAGACAGGGGACGCACCGACATGTGGAAGAAGGAAGAAGAGACGAACGCCCAGAGCGGCCGCGGCGCCACCGGGGCCGGATCCTCCCCCGCCACCGGCGCGGGATCATCCGCACCCTCCAGCCGAACCGCGACGATCGGAAGTGCCATCTCCATCAAG
>DATFJS010000493.1:0-4937 GCA_035269045.1 Longimicrobiales bacterium
ACGAACTGCGTCAGGCGGAGGGCGTCGACGACTTCGGCGATCTCATGGTGGGACTCGAGCGGGCGGGTGTGCTCGACCGGCATGCCGAGTACCTGCCCACGCTGGAGATCCTGGTCGAGCGGTCGGACGTCGGTGAAGGACTGCAGCGCCCGGAGCTCTGCGTCCTGCTCGCCTACGCGAAGCTGCAGGTGAAGAGCGAGCTGGTCGGATGCGATCTGCCCGACGAGCCCGAACTCGCCCCCTACATCACGAGCTACTTCCCCGACGACGCGATCGAGCGCGCCGGGGAGGACGCCGTCCACGACCATCGGCTGCGTCGCGAGATCATCACGAGTCAGCTCGCGAACGACCTCGTGGACCTGATGGGCGCGACGTTCGTGCATCGCGTGGCCCGCGACACGGGGCGATCGGTGCGCGACATCGTGGCGGCGTGGCTCGTCGCCGCCCGCCTCGCGGAGCACGACGAGATCATCACGCATCTCGCGGAGGTGGGCCCCGAGCTCTCGACCGCGGACGCGTACCGGTGGCTGCTCGGGCTGTCCCGCGTCCTGGAGCGGACGACCCGCTGGGTGCTCGATCACTTCCACGACGGAGTGGATGCCGGCGAACTGATCGGGACCAATGTCGACGGCGTGCGACAGCTTCAGGCCAGCTTCCGCGAGATCGTGGCCGGCCCGGACCGCCAGATGTACGAGGAGCGCGTCGAGGCGCTGAAGGGCATCGGTGCCAACGAGCGCCTCGCGTCCGAACTGATCACGCTCCGCTTCCTCGACCAGCTTCTCGAGATCCTGCACATCGCCCGCGACACCGGGTCACCTCCCGCCGAAGTCGGGATGGTGTTCTATCGCGTTTCGGATCGCCTCGGAATCCCCTGGCTTCGACAGCAGATCGAGCAGACCGCTTCGGACGACCAGTGGGAGCAGCGGGCGGCGGCGGCTCTGGCCGGCGACCTCACGCGGGCCCACCACCGGATCGCGGCCTACGCCCTGAGCCGCACGGGTGGAGCGGACGATCCCGGCGAGGCTGCCAGCCGGGTGATGGAGACGCGCCGGAAGGAGATGGATCGCCTCCGGAATCTCCTGGACGAGATCCGGTCGGAGGACGAGATGTCCCTCGCCGGACTGTCCGTGGCCGTGCGCGAGATCGCCGCGCTCGCGGATCGGAGCGACGCGGACTGACGACGCCCGGGGGACGTCAGCCGCGCGCCTTCTCGATGCGTGCGACCCACCCGTCGAGGTTCGAGATCACGTCGAGCATCGCGGTGGGGCCGCGGTCGTTGGCCGCGGAGACCTCCTTCGCGAACTCCACGAGCACCGCGTGCACCTCGGACTGTGAAGACGAGCCGGAGCGCTGCTTCCCGCGGGAGGATCCGGTCTTCGACGAGCGGCTGCGCCGTGTCTTCTTGCGACGGCCACCCCCCTCGGCAAGGCTCTTCTTCCGCTTGACCTGAAGCGGATAGCGGGCGTGGAACTGTCGCACCGACAGGTCCTTCATGGCCGGATCGACCTGCTTCGCCTTCTCGTGCAGCTCGGTCGTGGAGGCATCGGGAGACGCCTCCAGTTCCTTCTGCACCATCTCCATCACCTTCTCGTTCACTTCGGCCACGCCGTACTCTCCTCGACCGGGTCTGTCACGCTGCTAAGGGACTGTGACCATAGCTGATCATAGTTCACAGTCAATGTCCCGGACTATCGGGCGACGGCCCGATATATGCGCGGATATGATGTCAGCGGGGTGGGAACGAGAGAACGGCGGCGATCGTGAATGTGCGAAGGTCCTCGGGCTCGAGCCGACTGAGTCCATCCGAGCCGAGCACCAGGCGATACCCCACCTCGACGCCGGCCGAGAAGGGGCCGACCCGACGAGCGTGCCACAGAATGCTCGGCTGCACGACCCAGACGGTCTCACGGTCGACCGTCGTTCCCACCAGTGCGTTCTCGAGGGAGACCGATCCGGACCCGAGCGTCAGCACGGCCTCGAGCCCGTCGAGATCGAACAGGTCGGGAAGCGGCGTCGCGAGGGAGGCTCCTCCCATGCCGAACGTCGCCTCGAGTCCACTGCCCTCGAGCTCGCCTCCATCGACGTGGTTCAGGCCCCAGGCTGCCCCGAATCCGACCCGCCACCCGGCGGGAAGCTCCAGCCAGATGCGTCCCCCGACGGATGCGAGCGATCCACCTCCCAGTCGCTGAAGGCCGAGGGACGCGTCCGCCGAGACATCGAGGGTCCGCGTGCTGTCCGCGGGCGACTCCTGCGCGAAGGCACGTTCGCCGGCGCAGCAAAGGAGGACCAAACCCAGGATGACGGGTAGGACGGAGTCGAGTCGAGACATCGGGCCCGTAGAGAGGGTGATCGGACGAGCCTGAGTGTGGCGACTCGCGCGCCGCCTCGAAAGGGCACAGTTTACTTGACGATTTTCACCTGCAGTTCGCAGTCTTCCGACGTGAAGGTCCTCCTCTTCCGCAGGTCTGATACGTGAGTCTCTGGTCCGAGATCAAGCAGCGCCGAATCACGCAGATCGTGATCGCCTACCTGACGGCCGGCTGGCTGGTTCTGGCCGTGTTCGATCAGGTCGTGGATCGCGAGGTTCTGCCGCCGGTCTTCTACGAGGTGGCACTCACGCTGTACCTCTTCGGCATCGTCGCCGCCCTCGTCATCGGGTGGTACCACGGGGAGAAGGGGGAGCAGCAGGCCCCCAAGATCGAGATCGTCATGCTCACGGTGCTGGCGTTGGGTGCCCTCGGGTCCTCGGGAATCGTCGTGCGCAATTCCATGGCCGAGGCCGAAATTGCCGGACTCGTGGGAGACGATCTTCGCGACATCGCCGTCCTCTACCTGGAGGACGTGTCGAGGGACGGCTCCATCCAGGCCACCGCCGACGGTATCACGGAGGGGCTCATCTCTTCTCTGCGGCAGGTGAACGAGCTCAACGTCTCGTCGCGGAACGCCTCGCGAGAGGTGCGGGATCTCGATGTCGCGCCCGACTCGATCGCGTCGATCCTCGAGGTCGGCGCGCTGATCGACGGCAGCGTCGATCAGCAGGGGGACGAGCTTCGGGTGACGGTCCGGATGCTGGAGGCGGAGAGCGGTACCGTGCTCTTCCGCGAAACGTACGAATGGCCGGTATCCGAGGTTGCGACCGTCGGTACCGAGCTGGCGGATCAGGTCGCGGAGCAGATTCGGGAGCAGCTCGGCTTCGAGATCAGGGCGCGGGAGAGTCGGGCTGCCGCGCCGAACTCGGCGGCGTGGCTGAACGTCGCCCGCGCCGAGCGCTATCTGCAGGAGGCGGATGCAGCGGTGGCGCAGGGCGACGTGGAAGCCGTCGTCGCGGCGTTCGAGGGAGCCGAGACCGAACTCGACCAGGCGATCGAGACCGCTCCGGGGTGGTCGGAACCGTACGTACTTCGTGCACAGGTCGAACACGATCAGCACGTGCTCGCGGGGGGCAATCCGGCGGGGATCACGGACACGATGCAGGAGTCGATCGACTGGGCGAATCGCGCACTCGCCCTCGAGCCCGACAACGCAGCGGCACTGGAGTGGCGGGGTACGGCGGCGTATCGCCAGTGGCTCTTTGGTGAGGTGGCTTCGGACGAGCGAGTCGATCTCTTTCGGCAGGCCCAGGCGGATCTCGAACGTGCGATTCGCCTCGACGGGACCCGTGCGAGCGTCAACAGCACGCTGAGCCACCTCTACCAGCAGACGAACGATCCGACGCGCTCGATCATCGCGGCGCGGGAGGCCTACGAGCAGGACGCCTTCCTGGAGGCGGCGGACGGGGTGCTCTGGCGTCTGTACACCGGCTCCTACGACACGGGGAGTTATGGAGCTGCCGAGGCCGCGTGCGAGGAGGGGCACGAGCGCTTTCCGCAGGACTTCCGCTTCGTGCAGTGCCAGCTCTTCCTGATGACCATGCCCACGACCGACCCGGTCGTCGGAACCGCGTGGGAGCTTCAGGACGAAATGGTGTCGCTGTTGACCACCCGTCGCGAGTACTTCGAGGCACAGGGGCGCCTCGTGGTGGGCGGAGTCATCGGCAGGGCAGGCCTCGCGGACAGCGCTCAGGCCGTGTTCGAGTCGACATCGGTTGCGCCTGAACTCGATCCCGAAAGCGAACTGCTCGCGATCGAGGCAGCGATGCGATCGATCTCCGACGACACGCAAGGCGCGATTCGCACGCTCGAGCGCTATCTCGTGGCAAACGAGCGTGCCGCCGTCGATCAGCACTGGTGGTGGGATCCGTTGCGTGGTGAGCCGGAATTCCAGCGGCTCCAGGCGCGCTGATCGGAGCACGCGGAGGTCCACTCCAGGCCAGGGAAGGCGGGCAACCTCGCTGCGGAAGTTTCTTCCGGCCCCCGGAAAACATTGCGCTCTTCGCTGTTTGAAGGCTTCTTAATGGCTAGGCAGACGGAATGAACCGTCTTGCCGGCCGGTCTTCGCCCGTCGGCACGATGCACGGCGGTATCGGGATCCGGGATTCCTTCGAAAGAGCCAGATGTCCATGCTGTCACGCAGTCGTGCGTTTGCCGTACTCGCCCTCTCTCCGCTGTTCCTCTGGAGCTGCACCGACGCCGACGTCGTGGGTCCCGAGGCGGACATGCCGATCGAAGCGTTCGACGGGTTCGGCGCGAGCGTGGTGCTCGACGAGGTTGCGGGGTTCTACTTCCTGACGCCGCTGGCAGACGGAAATCCCAAGATCGATGGGGAGTTCAATCCGAACTTCTCTCCCGAGCTTCGAGTGTGCGAGATCGTGGGCACACCGAACGCGACGGCGGGGTGTGAAGGGAACCCCGTCACGACACTGTTCGAGGCGGGTGAGGCGGACGTGAACCCGGGGAGCGAGCAATACGGGTGGAGCTGGGACACCGACGCGGGCCGTTCGCCCAGATTCAAGACCAACAGCTACTACCAGCTTCAGGTCGCGGTCGGTGACGTCGTGA
>DATFJS010000494.1:0-2072 GCA_035269045.1 Longimicrobiales bacterium
CTCCACGGGGATCACCTTCTCGGTGAGGTGGGTGCGGATGTCCCGGTAGACCTTCTCGAAGTCCGCATGATCCTTGTCGAGCATCGACACGAAGATCATCCGCGGGATGCCCCGCTCCTCGCAGTACTTCCAGACCTTCTCGGTGCCGACCTCGACGCCGGAGTTGGCTCCCACGCAGATCACCGCCGCGTCCGCCACGCGGACAGCCGCCAGGGTCTCTCCCGTGAAGTCGAGAAATCCGGGAGTGTCGAGCAGGTTGATGTTGGTGTCCATCCACTCCGCGTACGCCGGCGTCAGCTGGATGGAGATTCCGTGGGCCTCCTCCTCCGGCGTATGCATCGTGAGCGAGTGCCCGGACCCGGGGTCCTCGTGGCGGCGAGCCGTGCCGGACACCCAGCAGAGGGCGTCGACGAGACTGCTCTTTCCGGATCCGCCGTGGCCCAGCACGGCGACATTTCGGATGCGTTCGGTGGGATATTCGGGAGCGACGGCCATCGGGCCTCCGGAGCGGCTGGGGTCGGCGGGATCGAACGGTCGATCCCCGGGTTCCGCCCGCGCATTCCCACGGGCGCATTGCGTATCGTCGGACCCTCACGTTACCGGACGATCGGGACCCCGGGCAAGCGGATTCCTGTGGGGAAAAACCCGCTTCGTGGGGTGGGCCCGTGCGCCCTCACAGCAACGCCACCGGATCCCGATCCAGCGCGATCCGCACGTCGCCGCTCGGCGGCTCGAACCCCTGCATGAACGATCGGCAGAGCGCGCCGAGGCCGCGGACCGACGAGGACCGGAGCAGGAAGTGCCAGCGCCAGCGGCCGTGCAGCCGCTCGATGGGCGCGGGGGCGGGTCCGATGCGCACGACACCGGCGCGGGGGTGCATGCCGATCCACCGGTCCACTCCGGCGACGGCCGACATCGCGGTGTCCGCGGCGAGATCCGGATCGGGCGAGCTGATCACGACGTTCGCGAGCCGGGCGTTCGGAGGGTACGGCGGGACCTCGCGTTCCCTCAGCTCCCGTTCGGCGAAGCCCTGGTAATCGTGGGTGCGGGCTGCGGTGAGCGCATAGTGGTCGGGCATCGCGGTCTGGATGAGCACCTCTCCGCCCAGCTCCCCGCGTCCCGCCCGGCCCGCCACCTGACTCAGCAGCTGGAAGGTCCGCTCGCTCGCCCGGAAGTCGGGCAGGTGGATGCCGACGTCGGCGTTCACGACCCCGACCAGCGTGACGCGCGGAAAGTCGAGCCCCTTGGCGATCATCTGGGTGCCGAGCAGGATGTCGATCTCTCTCCGCTCGACCTTCCCGAGGATCTCGTGGTGCGCCCACTTCCCGGACGTCGTGTCGACGTCCATGCGGGCGATCCGCGCGGACGGGAAGGTGTCGGCCACCACGCGCTCGACCTGCTCGGTGCCGAGGCCGCGGAAGCCGAGGTCGTCGGACCCGCACCGTTCACACCGCTCGGGAACCGCCTCCTCGTGCCGGCAGTGGTGACAGACGATCCGCCGCCGGACCTTGTGGTAGGTGAGCGAGATGGAGCAGTCCACGCACCGCTTCACGTCGCCGCACTCGCGGCACTGGACGAAGGAGGAGTAGCCCCGGCGGTTCAGCAGCAGGATCGTCTGCTCCTCCCGTTCCAGGCGTGCCTGGACGGCTTCGACGAGCCGAGGTGAGAAGATGGGTCCCGCCTCGGATTTCGTGCCCTCGCCGCCCCCCTCCTTCCAGACCTTCTTGAGGTCGACCAGCTCGACGGGCGGCATGGGCCGGTCCCCGACCCGCTTCGGGAGGGACAGGCGCTCGTACTTGCCGGCGATCGCGTTCGCCCAGGTCTCGAGAGACGGGGTGGCGCTGCCCAGCACACAGACCGCACCCTCCTCGGCGGCCCGCACCACGGCGAGGTCGCGCGCGTGGTAGCGCGGCGACTCCGACTGCTTGTACGACGAGTCGTGTTCCTCGTCGACCACGATCGCGCCGAGATTCCGGACCGGGGCGAAGAGGGCGCTCCGCGCGCCCACCGCGACCACGCGCTCGCCGCGCCGCAACTGTCGCCACGCGTCGTAGCGCTCGCCGTCGGACAGC
>DATFJS010000495.1:0-2822 GCA_035269045.1 Longimicrobiales bacterium
CTCCGAGACGGTCCGATTCAGCTCGGGGGTCTCGAAGGCCTGCCACCACGACGCCTCGAAGTCCTCTTCGCCCTCGACCATGAACTCGGCGACCGGTTCGACCGGAGGTGCCTCCGGCAGGGGCGGCGTGCCACACGCGGACACGCCCAGCCCCAGTACGGCGAGCATGGAGAGCGTCGCGGATGTGCGGAGTCCGACAGGGTCGGGCGGATAGTGGATGGTTGGCGTCCTCGTGCCGGTGTAGCAGCGTGTCGCCGTTCAGGATACGCTGGGATCTCCGCGTGGTTCCGCGGTTTCCGGGCCACGTCGGTGCCGGAGGCGCCGCCTCGGACCCTACACCAGAAGCGCCGCCTCCACGACGAGGCCGGGCCCGAAGGCGAGTGCGACGCAGGGGCGCGGGGCCTTCTCCCGCATCATCCGCTCGACGATGAACAGGACCGTCGGCGACGACATGTTGCCGTGCTCCCGAAGCGTTTCACGCGAGATCGCGAGCGCATCGTCGTCCAGTTCGAGCGCGTCCTCCACCGCGTCGATGATCCGGGGTCCGCCCGGGTGGACGGCCCAGCTGCCGACGTCGTCGAGACCGAGACCCTGCGCGGCGAGCCAGCCCGTCAGCCAGCCACGGAGGTTGGTGTGGATGAGTTCGGGCACCTGCGCCGAAAGCGTCATCCGGAAGCCGTGGTCGCCGATCGTCCACGTCATGGCGTCCTGCGAGTCGGGCATGAAGAAGCTGCCACTCGCCGCGACCCGCCAGGCGTCGCCGGCACCATCGCCACCACCCACCAGCGCCGCAGCCCCGTCCGCGAAGAGCGTGTTGGCGACGAGCATCTCCTCGTCCCACCCGTAGGCGAAGTGGAGCGAGCAGAGTTCGACGGCGCAGAGCAGGACCCGTGCGGATGGGTCGGCGGCGTAGGCCGACGCGACACGCAGACCGTTGAGAGCGCCGTGGCAGCCCATGAAGCCGACATGCGTGCGGCCGACGCCCCGGTCGAGGCCGAGCGTCTCGATCAGATGCGCGTCGACGCCCGGCGAATCGAAGCCGGTGCACGACACGGTCACGAGATGGGTGATCTCGTCCGGCTCGACACCGGATGCGTCGAGGGCGGCCCGGGCGGCCTCCTCGGCGAGGGGACGGGACTCCTCGCCGTACCAGCCCATGCGATCGCTCGTCGTCGGACCCAGATCGTCGGGGCCGGTGGCCAGCGGGTAGTAGGGGATGCGCTCCTCGAGTGGGCCGTGGTCGCCGCGCACCGCGACGGTGTGGCGTTTGCGAACCCCCGACTTCCGATAGAGCAGCCGGAGCATGCGAGCCTGTCTGCGGTCGTGCTCACCGCAGAAACGGGGGGCCAGCTCCGCCGCCTCGTCCTGCAGGGCGACCCGAGGGGGGAGGGCGGTCGCGATGGTTCGGATGGAGAGGCTCACGGTGTGTCCTGCTGAAGGGAGAGGGGGGTGGTGGCGGAGCGGATGAAGGGGCGGGCGAGGGCCGGTACGGCTCGAAGGATCCCGAGCGTGGCCCGGATGCGCCACTCGCGGCGGCTGATCCAGGCGACGGCGCGGACGAGACGGCGGCCTCGACGGACTCGGTTGCGCCGGTCGGTGGTCCACGCCGCCAGCACATCGGCGGAGTCGACGCCATCGAGCAGGGTCTCGACGTGGGGAACGACGGCGCGCGCATCCTCGATCGCCCACGTCATGCCCTCGCCGGTGAAGGGCTCGACGTAGGACGCCGCGTCCCCGATCAGCAGGAGACGCTCCGCGCCCGGCCGCTCCGCCGAGCGCGTGAGTTCGGGGGTCCCCCTCCAGCCCTCATCGGGAGGGCATGTCGGGAGAGGATGGTTCGCCTCGCGTAGAAGCTCCGTCACCGCTTCACCCGGTCCGCCCGCTGCGCGGACGGCCACAGCGTCGATCGCGGCCGCCACGTCGACGCGTCCGTCTTCCAGCGTCGAGATGCCGACGTACCCCGTGCGACCCACCACCATGTGGATGCGGTCGGACGCCGGTCCGCCGGCGCCGAAGCCGTGGGCTGGCAGGACCGCGCCGATCCCGATCCGACTCCCGGGCGACCTCGTCACGCCGGGGGTCCCGGCCTCGTCCACGCTCGGGAGGGGTGCGAGGCCCGTAGCGCCCAGAACGACGCGTGCGCGAAGGATCTCGTGCTCGTCGCCTCGTCGGATCCGCACGACGCGTGCATCGTCATCGACCGCGCCGAGCGTGGCGGTCCAGCCCGTGCGGACCTCCACGCCCACATTCCGCGCCGCGTCCAGCAGTGCCGCGTCGAGCTTGGACCGGGAAACGACGACCGTTCCATCCACCGGCAGTTCGATGTCCCGCCCACGGTGCCGGATGACCAGGCGGCTCGGTCGACGCGCACCCAGTCGGCCGGTGATGTCGCCCATGCCCTCCGAGGCCAGCGCGGCGACCCCGCGACCGCTGAGGCAGCAGCCGCACACCTTCCACCGGGGGTGGTCCCCCCGGTCGACGAGCACGACTCGACGACCGGATCGAGCCAGACCGCGTGCGGCCACGGATCCCGCGGGACCACCGCCGATCACGATGACGTCGGCATCGTGGGCGACCGAAGCCGTGGCCGTCGCCTGCGTCGTCATGTCCGGTCCCAGGCGAGCAGGAGTCGCTGGGGCCACACGCGCCGGGTCCGGCACTCCTCGAGCCCGGCATCGGTCGCGAGCCGGAGCAGCTCTCCGCTTCGCCACGCGGCACGGACCGATCTCGGACCGTCCACGTGCGCGACGCGGGAGCGGGAGACGGCGCGCAGCGTCAGCCAGGCCAGCAGGTGACCCGTACGGGTACGCCGGAGGTCCTCC
>DATFJS010000496.1:0-6967 GCA_035269045.1 Longimicrobiales bacterium
CGGTCAGCCGGACGAGATCGCCCGGGTACTCGAGTGGCTGATCGCTCCGGAAGGGTCCTGGGTGACCGGCCAGGTCATCGGCGTCGACGGCGGCGTGTCGACGGTGCGGAAGGGCTGACCGGACCCGCGTGGCCCGGACACACGCTCAGCTACCGGGCTCGATCGCCAGCTTCACCAGTTCGCGGAAGCGTGAGAACGGCGGCCGTCCGCGCGGCGTCTGCGTGAACACGAGTGCGACCAGCCCCGTCTCGGGGTCGGCGAACGCATCGGTGCCGTCGGATCCGCTGTGCCCGAAGTATCCGGGGCCGGAGCCCCACCCCTCGTATCCGTCGGGGACGGACCAGCCGAAGCCGTAGCCTTCCGGACCCTCGACGTGGTCGCGCGTCATGATCGCGACGACCTCCTCGGGAAGCACCCGGACGTCGCCGTACGCCCCGCCGTTCAGCATGGTCTGCAGAAACACGGCGTAGTCCCACGCCGTCGAGATCATGCCGCCGGACGCCCGGGCGAAGGGAATCGTGTATGCCTGACCCGGCACCCACTCGCCTTCGTCCCGCTGGTAGTACATCGGCCCCAGTCGATCGCGCTTCCCGCCCAGCGGGTGATCGGCCCGGTAGTTGTAGCTGTCGTCCATCCCGAGCGGGGTGTAGAGCACCCGGTCCAGATGCGCCTCCAGCGCCTCGCCCGAAAGGAGTTCCAGGAGTGCGCCGAGCGTGTTGTAGCCCGGGTTGCTGTAGCTGTAGGCGCCCGGTTCAGTCGTCGCACCCACCTCGCCGAATCGACGCGCCTCCCGGACCAGGTCGGTGTCGTCCGCCATGCCCGGCAGGAAGAGCGACCCGATCCGCAGACCGCTCGTGTGCGAGAGCAGCAGCTCCGGGGTGATGAACCCGGCCCTGTAGTTGTCCCACTCGGCGAGGTGCGTCCGCACGGGCTCGGCCGGGTCCAGTCGACCGTCGGCCACCATCATCCCGATGGCCGTGGCCACGACGGGCTTCGTGTTCGACGCCATCTGGAAGAGCGTGTTGCGGGCCATCGGGACGCCGTTCGCGGCATCGCTCATCCCGACGGCCTCGTGCAGCACGACGGTCCCGTTGCGGGCGACGAGGACCACGGCGCCGACCAGGTCGCCCCGGTCCACCGCCTCCTGGTAGATGCCGAGAGCCGCATCGAGCACCGCGGCCGACATTCCAGCGTCGTCGGGCGACCCGTACTCCAGCGTCGGCGCGGTCTGTGCGACGCCGGCGTGTGCCGTGGTGAGAGCGACCAGGATCGCGATCGCGGTCGCACGCCACGCACGCGCGCAAGATCTCGTCATGACCCGTTCTCCTCGTCTCGTCATGCCCCGGCCTCCCCGCCACCTACTCCGGCAGGACGTACGCGATCAGCCCGCTCGACTGCTGCACGAGCACGTACTGGCGTCCCTCGTGCACCCAGCCGGACATGCCGTACCGGCTCTGGCCCGGGATGGGCACCGCACCGACCCGTTCTCCGGTCGCCTTGTCGATGCCGAAGATGAAGTGGTCGCCCGCGGCATCCTGGCCGCTTGCGATCAGCAGCTCCGGCGTCACGATCATGGCCGAATGGCCGCCGCGCCCGCGGTTGGTCTCCACATCCAGGCCCTGGAGAAGCGGGTGGGTGCGGATGGCCTCCTGCTCGTCCGTGGGCGCGTCGCCGTGCGGAATCGTCCAGCGGTATTCGCCGGTGTTCATGTCGATGGCGACGATGCGGCCTCGCGGCCCTTTGAACAGGAAGTCGTCGGGAAGTCCCTCGAAGGGGTTTTCGAACTCCGCCTCGGCACGGCTGGTGCCGTACCCGGGTGTGGTCGCCCAGCGGACCACGGTCGTCCCCGTCTGCCGCGGATTGTCGCGCTCCTCACCGGGCACGAGGTACGTCTGGGAACACGCCGAGTGCGAGGTGATGTACATGACGCCCTCGATCGGGTCGGCGATCGCCGGGCCGGTGATGTTCACACCGCCCGTGTTTCCGGGGCAGATCATCGCGCCGCCCTGCCCGTTGTCGTTGCCCTCGTAGGTCGGGGGATTGAACAGGGGGAACAGCTGGTCGGTAGCGCGTGCGTACTCGAGCGCCATCTCCCGAATCTCGGGCGTGTAGTCGATCAGATGCTCCTCGGTGCGCCCCTGGAGGTCGTAGGGGAGGGGCCACGTCGGATGCGGCTGAGTGGGCGAGAGCTGCTCGCCCGGCACGCCCGAGGCGGGAACCGGCTTCTCCTCGATGGGCCAGATCGGCTCACCGGTTTCGCGGTTGAGCGCGTAGACCCACGCCTGCTTGGTCGCCTGGAAGATCCCGGGGATCTCCTCACCGTCGACGTTCACGTCCATGAGGACGGGAGCCGTCGGGGTGTCGTAGTTCCAGATGTCGTGGTGCACCAGCTGGTAGTGCCATGCCCGCTCGCCGGTCTGCACGTCGAGGGCGATCAGGCTGGTCGAGAACAGGTTGTCGCCCGGACGGAAACCGCCGTACCAGTCCATGGTGGCGCCGTTCGTGGGGATGTAGACGAGCCCGAGCTCCGGATCCGCGGAGATCGGCGCCCACGAGGAGATGTCGCCGGTCCACTGCCAGGCGTCGTTCTCCCACGTGTCGTGTCCGAACTCGCCGGGCCGCGGGATCACGTGGAATTTCCAGAGCAGCTCGCCCGTCCGCGCGTCGTAGCCCAGGATGTCGCCGGGGACGTTCTCGATCCGGGACTGGTTGTAGCCCTGCTCGGCCGAGTTGCTGATCACGACGACACCGTCGACCACGATGGGCGGCGAGGAGGCGGTGATGTAGCCGAGCTCGAGCGGAATGCCCTGGTCCGGATCCCACTCGCCACCGGCCGCGACGTAGTCCTCCCAAGGGCCCCAGCCCTGGACGAGATCCTCCGTCATGTCCACCACGCCACTCTGCGGGAAGCCGTCGATGCCGACGGGTCGTCCCCAGCCCTCGAGGTGGTCGCCGGTCTCGGCGTCGATCGCGTGCAGGAAGAAGCCGGGCGAGGAGATGTAGACGACCTTCCGCCCGTCGATCTCGGCGTACGCCACGCCCTTGCCGTAGCCCGCGCGCATCGAGTATTCGGAGCGCCGCGTGTCGGGCTCCCGGTAGCTCCACTTGATCTGGCCGTCGTCCGCATCGAGCGCCACGACGCTGCGATTCGGGCCGGCGACGGTATAGAGGGTGCCGTCCACGTAACTCGGCGTGGAGCGCATGACCTCCGCGCCGTAGCCGAAGCTCTCGGCATTCCACTGCCAGGCGACCTCGAGGTCCTCGAAGTTCGTTGCGTCGATCTGGCTCGCCGGGACGTATCGGGTGTGCCAGGCGTCGCCGCCGAGGTAGTGCCACTGGCCGCCTTCGGTGCCCGGTCCCTGCGCCGTGGCGATCGCCGGGGCGGCGAGCAGCGCGCCCACTGCCGCGAAGATGCTCGTCCGAGCGAAGGTGCGAGCAGTCCTGAAGCGGTTCGTCATCTGCGTGTCTCCGAGGGGGTCGTTCATGGAGGCGGCCGGCGAGCGCGCCCGGTACCCGTGCCCGGGTATAGTATGCGGCCGCCCGGTCCACCGCACCGTCCGAGGGATGGAAAGCCCGTCGGACTTCACCTCCCGAGGCTCGGAGTTTTCCCCACAGCGGCCGGGCCTCCATCCGGTTCAGATTTCGGTGATGCCCGAGGGTTTGCAGATCTCTCCCCCGACCCCCTGTCCGCCATGCGATTCGTTCTCGCCGCAGCCGCTACCGCCGTGGTCGTCTCCGGATGTACGCCCACGGGCGATGCGCCCGCCCCGGAGGCCGACGTGACCGACTACCAGGCTCTCGTCGACCAGTACGCCGTCGTCCGCCTCGATGCCGACCTTTCTCACCTGAGCGACTCGGAGGTCGACGTCGTGCGTCATCTTCTCGCCGCCATGCCCGCGATGGACCGGGTATTCTGGCGTCAGGCATGGGGCGATCCCGCACCGCTTCTCGCGGAGGCTGCCGACGAGCCGGCACTGCAGCGCTACATCGAGATCAACTATGGCCCGTGGGACCGACTGGCGGACGATGCTCCGTTCGTGGACGGAGTCGGGCCCAAGCCGGAGGGCGCACGCTTCTACCCCGTCGACATGACCGACGCCGAATTCGAGGCGGCGGCCGAGCGGGATCCCTCGCTGCGATCGCTCTACACGATGGTCGACCGGGACGAGGCCGGAGATCTGGTCGCGCGTCCGTATCACGAGGTGTTCGAGCCGGAGCACGAGGAAGCCGCCCGCCACCTGCGTGCCGCGGCCGAGGCTTCGGAGGATCCCGCGCTCTCCCGCTACCTGGACATGCGCGCGGACGCCCTCCTGACGGACGACTACCAGCCGAGCGATTTCGCCTGGCTCGAGATGAAGGACAACCGGATCGACGTGGTGATCGGCCCGATCGAGACGTACGAGGACCAGCGCTACGGCGCGAAGGCCGCGCACGAGGGCTTCGTCCTGATCAAGGACATGGCATGGTCCGAGCGGCTGCAGCGCTTCGCCGCGCTGCTCCCCGGGCTGCAGGAGGGCCTGCCCGTCCCCGATCGGTACAAGCAGGAGACCCCGGGCCGGGACTCGGATCTGAACGCCTACGACGCGGTCTACTACGCCGGCGACGCGAATGCCGGCTCGAAGACGATCGCGATCAACCTCCCGAACGACGAGGAGGTGCAGCTGGCGAGCGGGACGCGCCGCCTCCAGCTCAAGAACGCGATGCGCGCCAAGTTCGATCGCATCATGGAGCCGATCGCGGACGAACTCATCGATCCGGCGCAGCGCGGCCACGTCACCTTCGACGCCTTCTTCGCGAACACCATGTTCCACGAGGTCGCCCACGGGCTGGGAATCAAGAACACGCTGGACGGAGGCGGGACCGTCCGTGCGGCCCTGCGAGAACACGCGTCTCCCATGGAGGAGGGGAAGGCCGACGTGCTCGGACTCTTCATGGTCACGCGCCTGCTCGAGCAGGGCGAGCTCACCGAGGGGGTCCTCGAGGACTACTACGTGACCTTTCTGGCGGGGATCTTCCGCTCGGTGCGCTTCGGCGCTTCGAGCGCGCACGGGCGTGCCAACATGATCCGCTTCAACTACTTCCAGGAGGAAGGGGCCTTCCACCGCGACGAAGAGACCGGGCGGTACACGGTGGATATCGACGCGATGCGATCGGCCGTCGACGGGCTGAGCGCGATGATCCTGACCCTCCAGGGCGATGGCGACTATGCCGGGGTCGACACGCTGATGATCGAGATGGGGGTCGTGCCGGCCGGCCTGCAGGCCGATCTGGATCGCCTCTCGGAGGCGGGGATTCCGGTCGACGTCGTCTTCGAGCAGGGCGAGCAGGTGCTCTTCGGGCGGTAAGTCGACCGTAGCTCGCCACGTCGGCGACGGTTCGACGTGAAAAGGGGCACCGACCGGATTCCGGTCGGTGCCCCTTTCGGTCGGAGCTCGTTCCGTACGAACTCGTCACGCGATGCCGGCTCAGTCGTCGCCCAGGTGCTCCAGCGCCGACGTCCGCAGCGTCGCCCACACGAAGTCGTAGACGTCCAGCAGATCGCGCGGCTCGTGGCCTGCCTTCGTCAGGCGCTCGCGTACGCGCTGGGCCACCCGGAGGAAGTTCCCGTAGGATCCCGCGCGGGCACGTCGGCTGTACCGGGCCGCCGGTGCGATGACCGCCGCCTGCCGGATGAAGGCCGAGCGCCGTACCACGGTGTGCTCGTTCGGGTAGACGAGAGCGGGCAGCACCGTGGCGGTCCGCCACCGCGGCCGACCCTCGAACAGCTCCTTGAGGGTCAGGACGTAGTTCCGGAAGCGATCCTGGTGACGCCCCTCGCCGTGGAGGAGCCGGACCACCGCTTCGACGTGCTTCCGGGTCTCGCTCGCGCTGAGCCCCCGGAGCGCCTTCGCGAACGAGATCGGCACGAGATCCGTCCGCGAAAGGATGTCCGCGATCGTCTCACCGAATTCCTCGTAGTTCCCGGCGGCCACGGCCTCTTCGCACCGCTCGGCGGAGAGCGCTTCCTGCGCCTCCTTCGAGATGGGCGTGCGATGACGCTTCAGGGCGCGCCCGTCCGTCTCGCGGTGGTCCTCGATCCACTCGGGATCCTGGAACCCCTCGGGATACAGTTCGAGGAAAAGCTCCACCTGCTCCTCGAAGGGCGCGGCGGGCTCCAGCACCTTCCGCTTCGACGTGTCGCGCGGCGCCTCGGCCATGTTCAGCAGATTCTCGCGAATCAGCTCTTCACGCTGGCCGAGATCCTCGACCTCCTTCAGCAGCTTGTAGTACCCCTTCCGGATCTTGCGCCGGCGCCCACCTTCGAACTGGTAGGTCCGGGCCTTCTCGCTTTCCCGAATGAGGATCCCGATGCCCCACTGGGGGCGCTTGGAGTGACGGTAGAGGGGAGAATCGGGGCCTGCTTCGATCTCGGGAGACGCGACGTCGAGAGCGGACTGGGCCAAGTGAAACCTTCCTGTTGTCTGCCGACCGAACGGCGGCCGAGCGGCCGCCCCGACCCGGTCGAGGGGAACTTACGGAGAGACGTGCGTCCGGGGCGCAGATCGCCCCTCAACACGTCGACGCACATACAAGTATATGCTCTTCAGCCACTTAAGGTCCGTCGAGGCTGGCCCGCGGTCCCCTGGATGCCCGGCAGGGGTCAGCCGCCGGCGCGTGTTCCCGTCGCCCGAACCTCGTCGTCCGGCCCCCGGATGGTGAACGCCACGGCCCGACCCTCGTCGTCGAATTCGAACTCCGCGATCGGTGCGAACCGGGGATTCACGGCGGCCACCTCACCGCCGAGCGTCCCGGCCACGGTGAAGAACCCGGCACTCCTCGGGAGCAGCGCCTGACCGTATCCGACCACGGGGGCCTCGCCGTCCTCGGAGTAGAAGGCGGCCTCCGCCTCCGCCGTCAGCGGATCGATCAGAAGGACGAGGCCGCTGCCTTCGTCGTATTCGATGCGCACGGGCCGTGGGCGGGGCGC
>DATFJS010000497.1:0-3203 GCA_035269045.1 Longimicrobiales bacterium
CCTCGACGAAGGCCGGGCCCTCCGCCTCGAAGTCTCCTCCCGGCTCGTTCGAGAGCGGATCGGGCCGCCCCGGCGGCCGGGAGAGCACCACCTGATAGGTGTCCGGGATCGCCTCGCGGCCGGACTCGTCCGGATTGCTCTCGATCACGTCGGTCGAGAGATCGGACTCGAGGATCAGCACGGCCGCCGTGTCGTCGTCGACGACCCGGACCGAGAGCCGCTCTTCGACCCGGCCTTCGAAGCCGAGATCGAGCACGCCGTAGCTCACGCGCACGGTCGAGGCCGTGCGCTCCTCGACGCGGCTCTCGGCGTCGAAGAAGACGACCGTGCTGCCGTTCAGCTCGAAGCGCTCGGGCGCGAGCCGCTCGCCGTCGACCTCGACGACCAGCTGGCTGATCGAGAAGCGGCTCGTCTCGTCGGGCAGCGTGTCCCAGGGTCGGTCGACACGCACCACGCCCTCGTCGATCGAGACGACGTCGCGCACCTGGCCGGCGCCCGCCCCCTTCGTGACCCGGACGACGAGACCGCTCCGATCCTGGCCTTCGAGAGCGCGGTCGAGATCCCCGACCGAGAAGGCGTCGCCCGCGAAGCCGGCGATCGTGTCGCTCGTCGCCTCGCGCACGTCGCCCCGGAACTGGACCGGAAGCGCTTCGAGCAGCACGAAGCTCGTCGTCCCCGGCTCCCCGAGCGCGTCGGTCAGATCGATGGTCTCGCCCTCGATCTGCACGATCTCGTCCACGTCGGCCCCGGACGCGGTCGTCACGCGATGCTCGATGAGCCCGCGATGAAAGCCCTCGCGCGCGGCGTCGTCGATCGCCTCGACGTAGACGGTCTGCGGCCGATTCCAGGCCAGCGGATCGGCAGGGTCGGCCCTGAAGACGAGACGCAGCACCCCGCTCCCGGCCGCCCCACCCGAGCTGCCCGGACGATCGAGGGAGAGCCGAAGCTGATCGGCCTCGTCGTTGGCGCTCGTCACGTCGAGATCGACGAACACGGTCTCGCCGTCCCGCGGCGCCCGGGAGAGCTCGACCTGATAGGCGGCGAAGGCGTCCAGGCTGCTCGCGTCTCCCAGCCCGCCCTCGAAGACGCGCAGGTCCTGGACCTCCGTGAGGAGGACGTCGGCCTCGTCGTCGTCGTCGATCTGGACCGTGACGTTCGGAAGCTGCAATCCGTCGTAGAACGCGATCCGATAGCCGCTTCCCGCGAGCGGAAGATCCTCGGGATCGAAGGCCCCGAAGAGCCTCAGACGCGTCACGCCGCCGATCGTCTCGCTCGACTTGACGAGCAGCGACTGACCCAGGCCCCCGCTGGTCCGTCCGGCCGGCGCCGAGACGACCTCGAAGAGACGACCGACGAGCGTCTGGTCGCTCTCGAGACCGGTCTCGAGAACGACGTCGGTGACGACGTCCCCGTCCTCGTCGAAGAAGGGAGCCGCGACCGATCCGATCAGGCCCGTGCGCGTGTCGGCGCTGGTCGCGAGATGCTGGATCACGCCGAAGCGCTCGCCCTCGAGCGCCGCGTCGTCGAACGCCTCGACGAAGACCGTCTGCGGGATCCACCAGTCGTTCTCGTCGAAGACCAGCGTCGTACCGCTGCCGTCGCTCTCGTCGTTGCCTCCGCTGAAGACCCGGAAATTCTCCTCGCCCCGCGCGATCTCCTCCCGGCTCCGGCCGGGAGCGAGCGCCTTCACGAAGACCTCCTGCTCCGGCCTGCGGGTCAGGACGATCGTGTACCGGTCGACCAGGCCGCCTTCGGCGAGGCGCGTGAAGCCATCGGTCTCCGAGATCACGATGCCCGGCTCGTCGGCATCCGCGACGTTGGCCGAAATGCCGCCGACGGCGATCCCGAGGCCCTCCGGCCCCTGGAAGACCGGATCGTTGCTCTCGACGTCGTGGAGGACGAGTCCGCTGTGGCCCAGCAGGTCGTTGCTCGTGACCGCGCGCTCGACGCCGTCGGCGACCTGGAAGGTGTCGCTTCCGAGCCCGCCGACGACCTGCGTCAGGATCGACTCGTGGGTGCTCTGGATGTAGAACGAGTCGTCCCCCTCGGCCCCGTCGACGCGTAGCAGCTCGACGCTCACGAACTCGACGTTCAGGCCGGACCCGAAGACGCCGTCCTTCGTCACGACGAACTCGTCGGCGAACTCCGTCCCGATCACGGTCACGGAGTCGAGCCCGTCCCCGCCGTCGATGCTGACGGGCGCGTTGACCGCATAGCGGATCGTGTCCGCCCCGCCGCCGCCCGAGATCCGGGTCTCCTCCTGCAGCCGATCCTCCGGATTCACCAGCGCGAAGGCGCGCACGGTGACGTCGTCGTCCCCATCCTGCCCGTTCACCTGCAGAGCCGCGAGGTTCCGGAAGACGACGATCTCGTCATTGTCGTTGCCTCCGTTGATCACCGTCGGCGCGCTGATGCCGTTCGAGAGGAAGCCGCGGGTCGTCTCGGTCGTCGCGAACTGATCCTCGATGGCGACGTTCGCATCGGCATTCGTCCGCCGACTGCGATAGAGCTGACCGACCTGGAAGAAGTCGTCGCCGCCGCCGCCGTTGAGCGTCGTCGAGCCCCGCACGTCGTCGAGCGCGAAGCGGTCGTCGCCGAAGAGGCCGTTCACGACGAGAGCCTCGACGCCGTCGTAGTCGATTCGCTCGACGTCGTCGTCCCGGTTGATCGAAGCCACGAACGCGAGTCCGGTCGGATCGGCCGCCGCCCGCAGCAGAAACTGATCGTCTCCGGAGGTTCCGTCGATCGTCAGACGATCGGTATCGAGCGGGCTCGCGCCTGAATCGAAGACGCGCACCCGTGCGCTCGTGTCGGCGCCCCGGACCCCGATCTCGTAGCGATCCGAGCCGGCCTGGCCGTCGACGAGGTCGGAGCCACCCCGAGCGGCGATGCGATCCTCGCCGGCCAGCGTCGGCCCCTCGCCGTCGAGCTCGCTCTCGAACGACTCGACGGCGCCCCGCAGTCGCTCGATCAGCCCCGCCGACAGGATCGATTCGACGTCGGCGAAGTCCGGCCCCCCGGTGTCCCCCAGTACGACGTCGTCACCGGCGCCGCCATCGAGGACATCGTCGCCGGCGCCGCCGAAGATCACATCGAGCCCGCTGCCGCCCTCGATCGTGTCGCTGCCGGATTCACCGAAGATCGTGTCGGCGTCGGCCTGCCCGAAGATCCGATCGTCTCCGGCGCCGCCGCGGATCAGGTCC
>DATFJS010000498.1:0-5569 GCA_035269045.1 Longimicrobiales bacterium
CCTCGACCTTCTCGTCGCCACCACCGTCATCGAGGTCGGGATCGACGTACCGAACGCGAGCGTCATGGTCATCGAGCACGCGGAGCGGTTCGGCCTTTCGCAGCTGCACCAGCTGAGAGGACGTGTGGGACGGGGCGCGGCGCGGAGCTTCTGCCACCTGGTGGCCGAGCCGACGGAGGGAGCGCTGGAGCGCCTGAAGATCTTCCGTGACACGACGGACGGATTCCGGATCGCGAACGCCGACCTGCGGATCCGCGGTCAGGGGGACCTGTTCGGTTCCCAGCAGAGTGGGCACGATCCCCATCTCCGGTTCGCCGACATCGAGGTGGACGGGGACCTCCTGCAGGTGGCGCAGCGGCTCGCGCGCGACATCATCGAGGCGGATCCCCAACTGCAGGACCCGGCGCATGCGGCGGTCCGAGGCGTGCTGCGAGCCCGGCACGCACACCGGCTGGAGCTGTACGAGGTCGGGTAGTCGCGTCCAACTGGCGATGGTGCGGACAGCGCGCTTCGCGTCGGCTCGGTACCGTGAGCCGCCTCGGCCCCGGGCTGCTCCGGGCTGCTCCGGGCTGCTCTGGGCTGCTCTGGGCTGCTCCGGGCTGCCCGTGGCTGCCCGTGGGGCGCCCGGCTACGTTTCGACGGAAGCTCTCCTGTCCACCCCGGCGCTCGTCGCCACCGCCCCGACGCTCATGAACACACGCCGTTTCCTCCGGTCCGTCGCCGTGCTCGGCGGGTCCACCCTCGTCGCCGTGGTCGCTCTCCCTGCGCCGCTCGCCGCACAGGGCGGGTCCGGGATGCAGCAGGCCGGACCGGTGATCGAATCCGCGGGACCGACGTTCGCGGTCGAGGATCCGACCTTCACCATGCCCGCCGATCACGAGTACCGCGTCGTGTGGGAGATGGTGGACGGGGCCGACGAGCCCACGGACGTGGACCCCGGCTACGTGACGCTGGCCCGGTTCCTCAATCTCCATGCGCGCCACGGCGTCGATCCGGATCGCATCCACCTCGCCGCCGTGGTGCACGGCAGCGGCTGGCACGCGCTCCTGAACGACGAGGCGTACGGAGCGCGCTTCGACGACCTCGAGAATCCCTCCCGGACGCTGATCGAGGAGCTTCTGGCCAACGGTGTGGAGATCGTGCTCTGCGGGCAGACCGCGGGAGCCCGTGGGGTCGACCGGGCCGAGCTCCTGCCGGGCGTCGAGATGGGGCTGTCGGCCATGACGGCCCTCCACTGGTTCCAGAGCCGGGGGTACACGCTCAACCCCTGGTAGGACCGCCGCCCCTGACAGGACCACTGCCTCGCGAGGACCACCGCGTGTCCGACGACGGCACGGTCTGCCGGCCCGGACCGGCGCGTATGCGCCTTCCGATGCCCGGACGGGCTTCCTACCTTCCGGAGCCGGTACTTCCGGCGCCCGCGCCCGGTCCTTCGCACTCCCGACGCCCCTCCATCCAGACCTGCAGATGTCCGAGTTCACCGAAGTCGCCGACCTGAAGGACCACGCGGGCGAGACCGTCCGGGTCGCCGGATGGGTCGATACCACCCGATCGCACGGCAAGGTCGCCTTCGCGGTCGTCCGTGACGGCACGGGGATCGTGCAGTGCGTCTTCCTCCAGAAGCAGCTGGACGAGAGCGTCTGGGAGGCCCATCCGACGCTGACGCAGGAGAGCACGGTGATCGTCGAGGGCGAGGTCCGGCTCGATGATCGCGCACCGGGCGGCGTCGAGCTCGGCGTGACCGGGCTCGAGGTGATCCAGATCGCCGAGGAATACCCGATCCAGCCCAAGGAGCACGGGGTCGATTTCCTTCTCGACCACCGCCACCTGTGGCTCCGCTCGTCGATGCAGCGCGCGGGCCTCCGCGTTCGGCACGAGGTGCAGCAGGCGATCACGGACTTCTTCTACGAGCGCGGATTCACCCGCATCGACACGCCCATCCTCACGGGATCGATCGGGGAGCACGCCGGCACGCTCTTCTCCACCGACTACTTCGGGGAGAACGCCTACCTCGCGCAGACGGGTCAGCTCTACGTCGAGACGGCCTGCCCGGCCTTCCGGAAGGTCTACTGCTTCGGCCCGACCTTCCGCGCCGAGAAGTCGAAGACGCGTCGACACCTCACCGAGTTCTGGATGGTCGAGCCGGAGGTCGCGTTCGCGGATTCGAACGACAACATGCGCCTCCAGGAGGACTTCGTCCGCTACATCGTCGGCCGCGCGGTCGATCGGTGTGCCGAGGAGCTCGAGACGCTCGAGCGGGACGTGTCGAAGCTCGAGCCCGTCATCGAGAAGCCCTTCGAGCGGATCAGCTACACCGAGGCCGTGGAGGTCCTGAAGGGGAAGGGGAGCGAAATCGAGTGGGGTGAGGATCTCGGCGCGCCGGACGAGGCGATGCTGATGGAGGGCCGGGACGTGCCGCTGTTCGTGCACGACTACCCGAAGCAGGCCAAGGCCTTCTACATGAAGGAGAACCCGGACGACCCCCGCACCGTCCTGTGCGACGACCTGCTGGCGCCGGAGGGCTACGGCGAGATCATCGGCGGGAGCCAGCGCGAAGACGACCTGGGTCGGCTGCTGGAGCGGATCCGGGAGGAGAACCTCCCGGAGGAGGCCTACTCCTGGTACCTCGATCTTCGCCGATACGGCTCCTTCGTGCACTCCGGCTTCGGCCTCGGACTCGAGCGAACGGTCGGCTGGATCACGGGCCGTCACCACATCCGTGAAATGATTCCCTTCCCGCGCCTCATGAACCGGCTCACGCCGTAGTCCCCATGGCTCGACTCGTCGTCGACATGAACGACCAGCGCCCGATATGGGCGCGTCCAGACTGGTTCGAGCGCGAGCTGCGTGCGGAGCTGCCGGACGACTGGTCGCTCGCCATGCTGGACGCCCCCGCCGAGGGCACCGGAGACGGCTCGGCCGCCGCGCACCCGTCGGTGCTCGAGGCGGTGGAAGACGCCGAGGTCTACATGGGATTCGGGATCCACCCCGACGTCATCGCCGCCGGCACCGGGATCCGGTGGGTGCACTCCGGATCGGCCGGCGTGGGAAGCTCGATCACCGACGAGCTCCGGGCGCGCGATCCCGTGTTCACGAACACCGCGGGGGTGCACGGTCCTCCGATGGCCGAGACGGTGCTGGGCATGATCCTGCACTTCTTCCGCGGGTTCGACTTCGCCGTCACGAATCAGCGTGACGCGGTCTGGGACACCGAGCCCTTCTATTCGGCCGATTCGCCGATCCGGGAGCTGTCGGAGAGCACGGTGGGAATCGTCGGATACGGCGGAATCGGGCGCGAGTTGGGTCGACGTCTCACCGCGCTCGGCGCCCGCGTCATCGGACTGCGGCGCACGTCCTCGGACGACGAGAACGGGGTCGAGATGGTCACCGGTGAACACGGACTGGATCGCATCCTCCGCCACAGCGACGCCGTGGTGGTCACCGCACCGGACACGCCCGAGACGCGCGGGATGATCGACGCGGACGCCTTCGTCCGGATGAAGCCGGACGCCATTCTGGTGAATGTGGCGCGAGGCGCGATCGTCGAGGAAGACGCCCTCGTCGACGCGCTGCGGGAAGGTCGAATCCGGGGGGCGGGCCTCGACGTCTTCGCCACCGAGCCGCTGGGCGAGGATTCGCCGCTGTGGGGGCTGGACAACGTCCTCGTGACGCCCCACGTCTCCTGCGTGACGGATCACTTCTGGCGGCGGGAGACCGATCTGATCCTGCACAACCTCGGGGCCTGGATCGCGGGGGACGTGGCCCACATGAGGAACGTGGTGGACCTCGACGCCGGGTACTGACCCGACGCGACCGGTCACCGGCCCCGGCACCGCCGCATCGGTCGTCGTCGGGGCCGCCCGGCTCAGTCGCCGGTCTCGCCCGCCTTCACCCGGTTCCAGATCGCGTCGAGTTCGTCCAGCGACGCCTCCTCCATCCGCAGGCCCTCGGCCCGTGCGATGCGCTCGACGGCCTCGAACCGCCCCATGAACTTGCGGTTGGCCGCCGCGAGTGCCGTGGTGGGGTGGACGCCCGCCAGACGCGCCACGTTGACGGCGGCGAACAGCAGATCTCCGACCTCCTCGACGAGCGCCTCGGTGGGTGGGGCGTCCGGGTCCGGGACTCCGGCCGTTTCCGCCAGCTCGTCCGCGACCTCGTCCAGCTCCTCCCGGGCCTTCTCCAGCGCGCCCTGCGCGTCCTCCCAGTCGAACCCGACGCCCGCCACGCGGTCCTGGATCCGATACGCCGCCGTCAACGGATCGAGACCGCGGGCGAGTCCGGAGAGGACACCCGGGTGTGGATCGACGGGAGCGTCCGCATCCGTGCCGGCTGCGCCGCCCACGTCGGAGTCGGCTTCGGAGTCGGCTGGCCGCTGCGCGGCTGCCCGCTCGCGCGCCTTGATCGCCTCCCACGACTCCTTCGGGCCGTCGCCGTACAGGTGCGGATGTCGTCGCCGCATCTTGGCCTCGAGCCCGGATGTGACGGACTCGGCGTCGAGCGTGTCGGACTCTTCGGCAACGACGATCTGGAAGGCGAGGTTGAGGAGCAGATCGCCGAGTTCGTCCTCGAGCCGGCGCGTGTCCCCGTCGAGGATGGCGTCGGCGGTCTCGGCCGCTTCCTCGAGCAGGTGCGGGACGAGCGATTCCGCGGTCTGCGCAGCGTCCCAGGGGCAGGCGGAGCGGAGGAACCGCACCAGGTCGAGGGCACGGTCGAGCTGCCCCTCCGCGCGCTGGGCGTGGTCGTGGCCGGGGGCCGGGTCGGGCACGGGGGAGGGAGTGTCGTTCACGAGCAACTCGTCGCATCTTCCCGGCGCCATGTCAACGAACCCACCCCTCCGCTGTCGCGCCCTCCTCGACCTGGACGCGCTGGCCACGAACCTCGTGCGGGTACGCTCCGCCCTCTCTCCGGACGCACCCCTCATCGCGATGGTCAAGGCGGACGCCTACGGGCTCGGTACGCGCCATGTCGTCCCGGTGCTGCGGGAGGTCGGGGTGCGATGCTTCGGGGTCGCGACGGCCTCCGAGGCCCGCGCGCTCCGGGACCAGGGTGTGACCGACCGTGTGGTGGTGTTCGGACCGTTCGCGCCCGGCATGGAGGAGGAGGTCTTGGCGTCGGCCGCCGAGGCGACCGTGTCGTCGGTCGCGGAGATCGAGGGGTTCGCGGCGGCCGCCGGGCAGGCTCCCGTACGGCTCCACGTCGAGATCGACACCGGAATGGGCAGGGCGGGCCTGCGCGCGGACGACGTCGAGCGCTGGGCGCCGGAGATCGCCCGGGCCCTCGACCTGCCGGGCGTCACGTGGACCGGCGTGTTCACCCACCTGCACTCGGCGGACGAGCCCGGGCGGCCCGGAAGCGGCGATCAGGTCCGCGCGTTCCAGTCGGTGATCGACCACCTCGACCCGCCCGCGCACGTCGAGCGGCACATCGCCAACTCCGCCGCCGCCTTCTGGAGTGAACTCCCGGAGGGCACGGGTGCCCGGCCCGGGATCTACCTCTACGGCGGCGAGGTCGCCGGCGCGCCCGGACCCGAACCCGTCGTGACCCTCGATGCCGCCATCGTGCGGGTCGT
>DATFJS010000499.1:0-12618 GCA_035269045.1 Longimicrobiales bacterium
CGCGCGAGAACGGCTGATGGTCGATGAACCGGACGCTCGCGATCTTCTCGCGCCCGACCCGCGCGTCGAGCTGGCCACGACTCCGGCCCTCGCCGATCAACAGCGTCAGGACGTCGGCGTCGTCCGGGAAGGCCCGCGCGATATCGAGAAGCGCGTCGAGCCCCTGCGCCGGGCCCATGACGCCCGCGTACGAGACGACCAGCTGGCGGTCGAGTCCGTGCTCCCGCGAAAAGGGGTTCGATCGCGCCCCGGGTCGCAGGAACTCCAGGTCGACGAAATTGGGGATGGTCTCGACTCGGGTGCTGGGCGCTCGCTCGCGAATCCGCTCCGTCATGTCCGGGGTGATGGCCGTGACGGCTGCCGCGCCCGCGTAGACGCGTCGCTCCGCCCACCTCAGGACTCGAATCAGGAGGGGGGACCGGATGTAGCCCATGTCCACTACCAGGTCGGGCTGCAGTTCCTGGGCGTTGTAGACGAGGCCCCCCCGACGCACGGCGGCCAGACCGCGGGCGACGAGCCCGAGTGTGAGCAGGGGGGACGGGACGAAGAAGATCGTGCCGCGTCTGGACACCGCGAGAGCGAGGACTGCCCCGATGGTGTGCATGAGGAACCAGCTCGACGCTCTCGCCAGCCGTCCGGTGCCGGACGGACAGGTGACGTGCCAGACGTCGATGTCGCCCTGGCGACTGGAGTAGAAGAGCCCCAGCGCGCGCCGGCGGAGAGAGATGCCGGAGTGCGCCGCTTCGCCGGTGCGGTAGATCGGCACCGAGGTGACCACCGAGATCTCGGTGCCGTGGGAGACGAGTTCATCCGCGAGTTCGCCCAGCAGCTGTGCGGTGGAGACCCCGTCCGGGGGATACACGAGCGTGTAGATGAGCACCCTGCTCACGACTCAGTTCTCGCCCCAGTTCACCCGCCGCACGTAGTCGGTGTAACTCAGAATGATCCGGAGCACCTTCTCCGACACGTCCGGCGCGTCGTAGTCCCGGACCAGCCGACCGGGCGGACGCTCGCGCTCCTTCTCGGCCAGCACGGACAGCGCCTGATCGACCCGATCCGGATTGAGGCCCACCATCATGACGGCAGCCTCCTCCATGGCTTCCGGGCGTTCGTGGGCGTCGCGAAGGTTGAGCGCCGCGAATCCGAGGATCGATGCCTCCTCCGAGATCGTCCCGCTGTCCGACACCACGACGCGTGCCTGCTGCTGCAGCCGGGAGTAGTCGAAGAAGCCGAGCGGCTTCAAGACGCGGATCCGGTCGTCCAGGTCACTCCCGGCCTCCTCCATCGCCTTCCGCGTCCGGGGGTGGCAGGAGAACACGACGGGCTCGTCGAACCGCTCCGCGATCCGATTCAGGATCGTCACGACGCGATCGAGTCGATCCGGGTACGACACGTTCTCCTCCCGGTGAGTCGACACCACCGTGAAGCGACCGGGGTCGACGGAGAGCCGATCGCACACGTCGGACGTCGCGATGTCGTCGGCGTGGTGGGCGAGTACCTCGAACATCGGGCTGCCGGTCGTGATCACCCGGTCGGGTGGCAGGCCCTCCCGGAGCAGGTAGTCGCGGGCGATCGCGCTGTACGGGAGGTTCACGTCGGCGATGTGGTCGACCAGCCGCCGATTGGTCTCTTCCGGCACCCGGAGGTCGAAGCACCGATTGCCCGCTTCCATGTGGAAGATCGGGATTCTGTGCTTCCGGGCCGGGATGGCCGCGAGACAGCTGTTGGTATCTCCCAGGACGAGGAAGGCGTCCGGCGCACGCTCGCGCAGCAGAGGCTCGATGCGAGAAATGACTTCGGCGATCGTCGAAGTCGCGGTGTCGCGCGCGGCCTCCAGATAGTGGTCCGGACGCGGGATGCGCAACTCCTCGAAGAAGACCTGATTCAGTTCGTAGTCGTAATTCTGACCGGTGTGGACCAGGACGTGATCGATCGCAGGAGATCGCTCGAGGCGATCGATCACGCGGCTCAGGCGAATCAGTTCGGGCCGTGTCCCCACGACGGTCATCACGCGCATCGGGTTCATGGTCATACCTCCTCCGCTATCGTGTCCGGCAGACCCGGATCGAAGACCTCGTTCGCCCAGAAGAGGACGATCAGTTCGGTATCGCCCACGTTCTCGATGTTGTGTACGTACCCGGGGGGAATGTCGATGACGGAGGGGCGATCCCCCGATACCTGGTACTCACGGACCTGCGTGCCCTCCACCGCCCGGAGGCGGACCACCGCTGATCCGCGAACGACGAAGAACTTTTCGACCTTCCGGTCGTGGTAGTGGTTACCGCGCGTCACCCCCGGACGGGTCGCGGACACGAAGATCTGCCCCATTGCCGTGGACTTGATCAGTTCAGCCAGCCAGCCTCGGTCGTCCGCGTGCAGCGTCAATTCGGCGGAGAGTGAATCGGGGTCGAAGTGGGACACGAAGGTCGAGAACAGCTCGGCCCTGAGCGGGTCGGAGGTATTCGGGACGAGCCCGTCCCGATACAGGCGTGCGAAGGTCGTGAGGTGCTGCGCCAGGTCGCCGACCGTCACGAGATGAGCGTCGATCACGGGGAGAAGCGTGTAGCCGGGCTGCCGGTGGTCGGCGAGGAGCGAGGTCCAGCGATCGACGACCGTTCCTACCTCGACGATCCGGATCTCGGCCCCGGCATCGTGGACCTCCACCGGCTCGTCCCGCGCGATTCGGTGGCAGAAGGTCGCGACCACCGAGTTGTATCCGGGGCGTGCACCCGGACCGAACACACCCGGAAGCCGGTCGACGAGCACGGCGCAGGACGAATCGTCCGCGAGGCGCTGGAGTTCGCGCTCGGCCGCGAGTTTGGAGCGGCCGTAGGCGGAGTCGCCTTCGACGTGGATGGACGACGAGAAGACGACGGTCGGGGCGCCGCCCGAGCGGATCACCGAATCGACGAGATCGGCCGTCAGGCCACGGTTCACCTCGTCGAATGCCCGCTCGTCGTCCGGCCGGTTCACCCCGGCGAGGTGGAGGATCGCGTCGACGCCGTCCACGAGCCCATCGAGCCGGTCGGTGGGGTGCTCCCGGTCGAAGGTCCGTACGGTCCACCCCTCGCGGGAAAGCCGTCGCCGCGCGTGCGTGCCGATGAACCCCGATGAGCCCGTGACGAGCGCGACGCTCACGGCGCCTGCCGAAGCTCGAGGGCGCGTCGAACGAAGGGCTGGCCGAGCAGGAGTTCCCTGATCTTCGGGACGTCGAGCCGCTCCGTGTTGGCAGAGGTGTAGTCGTCCGCATCGCCCACGACGGCGTCCCCGTCCGTGTAGTACTGATCGTAGTTGAGGTCGCGCGTGTCCGGGCGAACCCTGAAGTATTTCTCCCCCTGGTCCGATCGCGTGTACTCGTCTCGCGTCAGCAGCGTCTCGTGCAGCTTCTCCCCGTGTCGGATCCCGATCTCGCGGACGCCCGCATCGGACTCGAACAGGTCGAGGACGGCCCGCGCGAGGTCACCGATCGTGACGCCCGGGGCCTTCTGAACGAAGACCTCCCCCGGGTTTCCGACCGCCAGGGCGTGCAGCACCAGTTCGACCGCCTCCTCGAGCGACATGAGGAAGCGGGTCATGTCCGGATCGGTGATGGTGAGCGGGGAGCCGGAGAGCGCCTGACGAATGAAGAGGGGGATCACCGACCCCCGGGACCCCATCACATTTCCGTACCGGGTCCCGACCATGACCGTGGAACTCGACGTCCTCGACTCGGCGACCATGACCTTCTCCATCAGCGCCTTCGTGATCCCCATGGCGTTGATCGGATACACCGCCTTGTCGGTGCTCAGGCAGACGACGTTCGACACGCCGTGTCGACACGCGCTCGCCAGGACGTTCCGGGTGCCCAGCACGTTGGTCTTCGTGGCCTCGAGCGGATGGAATTCGCAGGACGGCACCTGCTTGAGTGCCGCCGCGTGGAATACGATGTCCGCCCCGCGCATGGCTTCCTCGAGGGAGTCGCGCTCCCGCACGTCCCCGATGAAGAAGCGCACACGGTCGTCGTCGAGGGCCGTCCGCATGTCGTGCTGCTTCTTCTCGTCCCGGCTGAAGATCCGGATCTCGGCGATGTCGGTGTCGAGAAACCGCGAGAGGACGGCATTCCCGAACGAACCCGTCCCTCCGGTGATGACAAGGGTCCGGTCGTGCAGGGCGAGGGGTTCGGGGGGCATCCGTGGAGTCGGGTTCGGGTCAGCGGGAATCGGTACGCGCCACACTATGGTACAGTTCTCGGTGGAGTCGTGCGGCCTCTTCGAGTCCGAGCTTCTCCACGGCGTGTGCCCGGGCTCGCTCGCCCAGGCTCTCGCGCAGCTCCGGTCGGTCGAGGAGTTCGGACACCCTGGCCGCGAGTTCGCCGGGGTCTCGGATCGGGACGACGTACCCGGAGACCCCCTGTTCGATGTGGGTGCCGACCGACCCCACATCGGTCGTGATCACGGGGCGCCCGCACGCCATCGCCTCCCACACCGCCGTGGGGCTCGCCTCCGCGATCGACGTGAACACGCAGACGTCGGAGTTCGCGAGAAAGTCGGGCACGTCCGCCACCATTCCGACGAACTCCAGCACGTCCGGACCGAGTCCGTGTTCGGCGGCACGGTCACGGAGACGACGCCCGTACGCCTCCTGGCTCTGCCGCTCGGCGCCCGCGATTCGAAAGGTGACGCTCGGGTGGGTGCGATGCACCTCGGCGGCCATGTCGACGAAGTGTTCGAGACCCTTGGTCGGATTCACGTTGGCGACCGTGGCCACGACGGGGCCTCCGCCGGTCTTTTCCGTCGAGTCCCGCCTCGGCGCGAACCGGTTCAGGTCTACGGGTGCGTGGATCTCCCGTATGGGGCGATTCCGCTCGAGCGCCTCGTCGAGATAGTACTCTCGCACGCGTTGGCCGGCGACGATGAAGGCGTCCGCGCAGGAGCGAGCCGCGATCCGGAATGCGACCCGCACCGGCAGGGGCATCATGGTGTCGTTCAGATGCCACACGACGCGGCATCCCGCCAGCCTGGCAGCGACCGCCGACTTGAACTGGTACGAGCCGTTCACGTGGACGATATCGACGTCGAGGTCCAGGAGGACTCTCCTGAGCAGGACAAGCTCGTACGGAAGGCGAAGCAGGTACCGCAGCAGGGTGGGGGGATGCAGCGAGAGGCGGGTCAGATCGACCGCGCACACCGGGACTCCGGCGGCTACGAGGCGAGCACGGAGCCGCTCCGACTCGTGCGTCGGGGTGACGACCGTGGTCACGATGTCGTTCCGGGCGAGCACCTGCGCGACCGACGTGACGCGGCGTCCGGGGCCTCCGTACCAGCCTTCCTCGAGCACGTTGGCGACGCGGATCTGTCCGGTGCGCGGCATGATCAGGACTCCGTCACCCAGTCGGGACCAGACGCGTATCCCAGCCGGATGAGAGCGTCGCCGGCGCACCGGTGGAACACCTCCCTCGCATCCCTTGAAAAGTGGTTCTTCCAGTCACCGACGATGCCCTTCCGCAGGAAGCTCCCGCGCTTCTCTGTACCCGCATCGCGCCCGGCCTGAGCCGCGAACGAGTGGCGTCCCACGACACCCTCCACGTCGATCTCGGGGTCGGCCGGCGCATCGAGATCGGAGAGTACCCGGCGGAGTTCGGTGACGGGGTCGCCCCGCATCGCCTCGTAGCTGGTGTGTACCGATGCACCGTGGTCGAGCCATGCGTCGGCGAAGGCGGACCAGGAGAATCCCGGGTGTGCCTGCCGGCCGAAGGCGTAGTCGATGAACGTCGGGAGATTCTCCCGCACGTCCCGCGGATCATCGAATTGCAGTGCGGCACGCGTCTGCGCGACGAGATCGCGGTTCTCCCTGTCGTTCGGGAACATGCAGTGGTGGTACCAGCTGACCATCACGTCGCGTCCGTCCCGCCACACGATCACGCTACGGGGCCGTCCGATCCCGGGCAGCGCGTGACCGTGCAGGACACACCTCCGGAGGGTGGGGTGGCGATTGCGGGGGAACGGCATGTCGAGCGCCTCGCCCAGCATTCCCGCGATCCAGCTGCCGCCGGACTTCGGGTACTCGTTCACGAGCAGGTCGCCGCGCAGCCGACCGACCCCCCGCGCGAGGCACCATCGGATGGCCGCATCGGACCTCCGGACGAGTCGTGACCTCACGAGCGCCGCCCGGTGGTGGGTCGGGGATCCCGCTCCGTGACCGCACTCGCCCCGGAGGACCGCAACCCGGGAACGTCCTCGCCGGCGAGGCTCGACCACAGAAGGATGGAGACCCAGCCCACGATGGTGAACGTGCCCTCGACCGTGCTTCCGACCAGTACGCCCAGGAACGGGATGAGCAGAAGTACGCCGGCGTCCGACCACCGCCGGTCGGCCGCGCGGATTGCCTGGACCAGCAAGAAGAGAACGAGGGCCGTGGCGAGCACCAGCCCGACGATTCCCAGCATGTACCAGCTTCCGATCACGATGTTGTGGACATACTGCTGGCCGACCCGGCTCGCGAAGCCATGGCCCGTGAACGGGCTCTCCGCGATCCGTGCCATCGCCTCCGAGAACTGCGTGACACGTTGCGTCGATCCGAGATCACCGAAGCGACCGAGGTAGGACGGAACGATGGCCGCGAACATCGCGATCGCACCGAGCAGCGTGAGCAGCTGCACACCGACGGCCCGCCGCCGCCAGCGGATCGACAGGAGCCCGAACCCCAGCAGGAGCGCGAGCCCTGCTCGCCGTGATGCGACGGCCCACGCGAATCCGGCGGAGAGGACGAGCAGCGTCCCGCCCCACAGGGTCACACGGCGGACGGAAATCAGAATGATCAGACCGTACAGCGCGAATACCTCTCCGACGGCGCTGCGCATCACATCCGCACTGCGCACATCCTCCAGGCCTCCCGCCGAGGTGAGCAGCCCCCGGTACACCGGGAAGGTCAGATCCCAGTAGATGCTGTTGGGGGAGAGGGACCCCAGCCCGGCCTGACCCGTGGCGATCAGGAAGGTCGCGGCGGCGAAGAAGAGGATGAGGCCGAGAGATACGCCGGCGACGCTTGCCTTCCGGATGGTGTCCGCCGGCGCACCGTGGATGAGTACGCCCATGCTGAGGAAGGCGGTCCAGTAAGCCACGGACTTGGTAAGTGCGGGAAAGCCGAGGCCGGTCGGGTTCGGAATCAGCGAAACGACGGCGAGCCCGAGGTAGAGCGTGAGGAAGAGATCGATCGGGCCCGCGCGGTGCCCCACGCTTCCCTTTCGAACGATACGCGCCAGAGCCAGAGGGATCGCGGCCGCGAGAATGAGGTGGCTGGCTCCCAGCCCTCCGAGGACCCGCAGCGGCCAGAACGGGAGAGATGCGATGAGGCACGCGAGGAGGCCGACACCGAGTCGGGCGTCGAATCCCTTCGGGTGAGCGGAAGACTGCTGCACGCTAGGACTTCCTGAGCACGGCCATGTTCGAATAGGCGAACCACGGAAGCGCCCGGGCGACATGCCGTTCGGCCCACCGGACGGGGGCGCCGATCCCCGGGATCCGCTTGATGCGACCCGGCACGATTCGAACCTCGTCCGCCGGATACTCGACGACTTCCGCCCCCACCCATGCCTCGAGGAAGTTGCGCCAGTGGGACGGATCCCAGCTGACGACATGCCCGGGGTTCACGTAGTGCCGGCGAACGAGGTTCCCGACGATCACATGAGGCCGAACCGGGTTCGGCACCGCGAGAATGAGCACGCCGCGTTCGGTGAGGCGCGCGAGCGCGTGGCGCACCACATCGACCGGGGAATGCGGAATGTGCTCGAGCACGTGGGACATCACGATGGCGTCGAAGGGTGCGTCGAACCCGTCGAGGCTGAATCGATCCTCGGGGAGGACACGCGTATCGATGTCGTCCGAGACGGTCTCTCGCAGAATCGCGAGGCACACGGGATCGATGTCGGCCGCGGCGAGGTCCCACGAAGTGCCCGCGTCACCTCGCAGAAGACGGAAGATGTTTCCTGCGCCCGGGCCAACCTCCAGGATCCTGCCACCACCCGGCACGTAGCGTCGAATCCGGTCCGCAATGACACGGTGGTACTCCACGTCCTCGTGATCGTAGGAAACGTGGACGCTCCCTCGCTCGAAAAAGTGGTCGCGGACGCTCATTGATCTGTATCGGAAGAGAAGAGGCCCGCGACGTCGTCCGCGAGCTGCGTCAGAACCCATTCCCGGTCTGCCGGATTCAGTCGGAAAGGGGTCGGCCCGTCCGCCTCGACCTCCGGCTTGAGACGGAGTTTGAGCTTCTCCCGCACTCGGAGAGGCATTGCGCGGCGCACGATTCCTCGAAGCCACTCCAGCCGGCCCAGCGCTTCCACGGCAGGATGGTCCGACGCCTGCATCGCCTGGGTGTTGTATCGAGTACCCAGGTCGGGAAACTGGAAGGTAGGGTCGATGTCGAGGAAGTGGCAGACCTCTGCGAGCGCCTCGACCGGCCGCCGGTCGAGTTCGTGCGAGTGCAGCACGAGCAGCCGCTCGTCCCCGACCCTCTGGCGGTAGACGTCGATCCAGCGCCGGTACCGGGTGACATCGAGGAGGCGCGGATGCCGTCGGACCGCCTCCGCGATGGAAGGGGTCGCCGAGAACTCGCCTCGATGGAAGCCGTGAAAGTAGTGCGACTCGATTCGCTCGATCGGATTCCGCACCAGGTAGATCAGCCGCACGTCACCTTCGAGCCCGGCGATGCGGTCCGCGGCGTCCCGGACCCGCTCCGGATAGGTGTAGGAGGGGGAGGCTTCCAGATGCCACGGATCGGTGGGGCTGCTCGGCCACTGTCGGCGGTACCACTCCATCCCCCGGGCCCACACCTCCGGATCCGAGAAGAAGTTGAGTTGCTTGGTCCGGCTGGGAAGGACGTCCGGATGGTCCCCCAGATACTGGAACAGGCTGGTGGTGCCGCATTTCATCGCACCGATGACGAGGACCAGCCGGGTGGGTGGGGTCGTCATTCGGCCTCCGGGAGCGAGCCGAGCGTCCGGATGACCACATGCCCGCGGTCTCGTTCCTCGGCCAGCACGTCCAGGAGCTGCATGAACCCGGGAAGGAGGCCCGGGCTCTCGCCGAAGTTGAAGGGGTGCAGCCACAGGACCGTCCTGTCGTGTCGCGCGACGGCGTGACGTGCTCGGATCGAGGAGTAGAGCAGCCGGACGCGACCGGAGAGGGAGGGGCCGCCCCGAAAGAACAGGCTGCCCTCGATGCCCGTGAGTCGTGAATCGGTCTCGGGAAACCGTACCAGCCGAGCCGGTGACGGCCACCGGAGACGGCGATGGACGGCGGAGCGTGGGCCGGCGAAGCCGGGGGGCACGCGCAGGACGCCGACCCCCCGGCTCGACAGGGTTCGCACGAATGCGATGGTGTCTCGAGGGCATACCATGGAGATCGGACCGGCTTCGCCTCCGGTGGCGTCTCTCCACAGTGCGACTTCCTGCGCGACCGCGTCGCTCGTGAGGCCTGGATAGTCGAAGCGTGTGTGCGAGAAGCCGTGGCATGCGATCTCCATGCCCGACGCCGACCGCAGTCGGGGGAGCAGCTCGGGCCACGTGAGCGACGCCCGCCGTGCCTCGGAGAGCGCCGCTCGAATCTCGGTCTGCCTCGGCGGAGGCAGATGGCCGAGTCGTTCGCCCGCATCGGGGTCGATCAGCGCCCCGGCCAGGGCCCACGTGGCCGGAATCTCGCGTCGCACCATGTCATCGACGAGCTCCGGGACGAACGAGCGCGCGCGAGCGAAGACGCCGGCGCGTTCTCGCCGGGCCAGCTTTCCGTTCTCGATCGACCCCCACCCGAGTTCGGTGTCGAACACGATCGTCACCGTTCGCCGTGGACTCATGGTTCGCCCGTCCGAGTTCGCCCGCGGAGGAGTGCCACGACCGACGCGTACACGGCGAGGGTCAGCGCTCCCGTCACCACGATCCTCGGGATTCCCGGATCCATCGTCCAGATACAGGCGACGCCCGCGACCGTCCCGGCGACGGTCGGGATCGCCAGGGAGGGAATACCGAATGCGGGGAACGACGGACCGGTCCTGCGAGTCATGGCCCGACGCTGGGTCACCCAGACCGTCGCCCACGCGACTCCGGATCCGAAGGCGGCCCCCGGGAGGCCGTATCTGGCGGCGCCGAGCGAGACCATGGCCAGCATCGCGATCAGGCCGATGCCCGAGGCGAGGACGTTGTCCCGTTCCCCACCCGTCATGTTCAACACCGCTCCCGACGCGCCGGTCAGCACGTTCACGGCCTGTGACAGCGTCAGGATCACGAGGACCATGGCGCCCGCCCGGAACTCCGGTCCCAGGAGGCCCAGCAGGTCCGGCGCGAGCAGGATCGTGACCAGGACCACCGGCATGGAGATGATCGCCGTCCACTCCTCGACGCGTCCGGCCGCCTCCGTGAGGGCCTCGTCGTCGCCCTGTCGTTCGAGGAGGGCGAAGCGCGGGGCCGCCACCGCGGCGATGGACTGCACGAAGAACGCGTTCTGCTGGGCGAGAACGGCTGCGGCCGCGTAGAGTCCGACGGCTTCCGGGGACAGGAATTGAGCGACCAGCAGTCGGTCGACGCGCGCGAGGAGCACGGTGACGGCACCCACCGTCCAGACGCCGATCGCGAAGGTACGCACCTCCGATGCAGGAGGAAGAACCCGTGTGGCAACGTCCCGAGCGCGCTCGCCGAGGTAGTCGGACGCCGCGCGCAGCCCCATCCCGATCGTGGGGAGCACGTGCGAGGCGAGGAACGCCACGGCCACTACCTGCAGATTCGTCCAGGTGTCGACCCCGGGAGCGAACGGGAGGGCGAAGAGCAGGAGGATGTTCAGTCCCGGCGTGACGAACTCCGCCCATACCGCCTCGGTGCCCGGGCGGTGACTGCCGCGCAGCAGCCCGCTCAGCGCGAGGAACAGCGTGAGGAGCGGAAGACCGAGCCCCAGCGTGAGAACCAGTTCGCCCGATCCGGGAATGGCGAGCGCGCGGGCCCATGTCGAAGCGCCCACCGCGATGATTCCGGCGCCTGCCGCCCCGATGACCAGGGCCCCACCGACGATCACCATCAGGAATCGGGCCCGCTCTCGGTGTCCCGCATGCGAGATCAGGATGCCGCCATACCTGATTCCGACGCGGTCGAGGCCGAGAAGGATCAGCTTCTGGGCGATGATGAGGGCGGACAACGCCACCATGTAGATGCCGAAGTCGGCCGGACCCAGAATCCGGCCCACCACCACATGCAGAAGGAACCGAAGGCCTCTGCCGAGGCCGCGAGCCGTGACCACCGCGCGGCTTCCCGCCCGCAGGTAGCCGATCGAGTCGCGGGAGGTCGGGTCGCTCGCCACGGTTCGAAGGTCGGTCAGGGAGACCGAGAAGGAACCCTCGCGACGGCGTGACGAACGGTCGTCACGATCCCTTCCCGGAGCTCGATCACCGGCGACCAGCCCAGCCGCGCCCGGATCTTGGAGATATCGGAGTAGTTATGGAGCATGTCGCCTGCCCGGGGTGGGGCGTGCTCGACCTCGGATCCGGTCACGCCCTCGGCTTCGAGGGCCGACCGAACCATCTCGACGAGGTCCGATATCCGGGTCTCCGTGCCCGTCGCCACCTGAAAGACCTCTCCACCCACGGTCGACCTGGTAGTCGCTACCGCGATGATGGCGCGAACGAGGTCGTCCACGTGGATGAAGTCCCGGGTCTGGCCACCGTCGCCGAACACGGTCAGTGGCTCGCCCGCCAGGGCGTTCCGGATGAAGGCCGCGACGACGCTGCCCTTGTGACCGGAAAACGGCCCGTAGACGTTGCTGAATCGAAGCGCCACCGTGGCCAGACCGAACGAGCCGTGGTAGGCGGAACAGTACCCCTCACCGGCGAGCTTGCTGGCCCCGTAGGGTGAGATCGGCTTTGGGACGATTTCCTCGTCGATCGGCGGCGTGCAGGCTCCGGCCGGGGCCCCGCTCGATGCGAAGATGAAGGAGGGTACGTCCTGGTGGCGAGCAGCATCGAGCATCGTCAGCGTGCCGAGCACATTCGTGTCGCAGTCCTTGCGGGGGTTCGCGATCGACGCCGGCACGCCGGTGTTCGCCGCGAGGTGCACGATGACGTCGGCACCCTGGGCGGCGGCCATCGCAGCGATCGGATCCCGCACGTCCCCGACGAGGATTTCGGGTCGCGGACCCCATGTCGGCGTCTCCGTGACCTCGGCATCGGCCACGGCCCGGCGAAGCGCGTCCGCGGAGCCGGTCGAGAAGTCGTCGAGGATCCGTATACGATCGGCGGGTCGGTCCCGACGCAGCACACGACAGAGATTGGTCCCGATGAACCCGCACCCGCCCGTGATGAGCCAGTCGAGTGCCCGGTTCGGCGCTTCCGACTCGGTGCTCACCGCCAGGAAACACGCGGCCGGATGCGCATCTCGTCGATGGCCGATCGGTGCTCCAGCACGCGCTCGAGCATGGTCGTGAGGACCTCCGTCGTCATGAGATGGGGCTCGAGGCCGAGTTCCTTGAGGCCACTGTGTGCCGGATTGTAGTAGTGCTCCTCCGGCTCGATCCTCGGATTCGGAATCGACTCGACCTTCACGTCGAGATCGAGCACGGCGCCGGCCGCACGGACCCGATCGGCGATTTCATTCACGGAGAGCGT
>DATFJS010000500.1:0-2893 GCA_035269045.1 Longimicrobiales bacterium
AGAAAAACCGCGAGCTCTGGCACGCGCTCCACGAGCGGGCCCGCGTACCCGACGAGCTCGTCCGGGCCGCGGAGCGACTCGACGGCCGCTGGCACCTTCTCGCCCTGTCCGAGGACTGGTGCGGCGATGCCGTGAACACGCTGCCCGTCGTGGCGAGATGGGCCGAAGAGCTCGACCACCTCGAGTTCCGGGTACTCGGACGGGACGAGAATCCCGACCTCATGGACGCGCACCTCACGAATGGCCGAAGCCGATCGATTCCCGTGGTCATCGTCTACGACGAGAACTTCGAGGAGGTCGGGTGGTGGGGCCCGCGACCCGGCCGCCTGCAGGAGTTCGTGCTCGGCGAGGGCCGGAAGCTGGAATCGGAGGAGCGGTACCGCCATGTGCGACGCTGGTACGCCCGCGATCGCGGACGGACCGTGCTCGAAGAGATCCTCGAGACCTTCGAGGAAGCCGCGGCCTGAGGTGCCTTCGGGGCGGGCCGGGATTCGTCCCGCCCCGCCCGTCTTGGTCGCCTGCGGCCGCGATTACCGTCCCGTCGGCAGATCCATCGCCGGGTTCCCTTCGAAGAACGCCGCCGGCTTGAGGTCGAAGCCGTGCAGTTCGAGCGGCAGGATCGGCCAGTCCTCGGGACGCGCGATGTGGTGGAAGCCGATCGTGTACCAGAGCACGATGTCGGTGTTCTCGATGCCCCGATTCTGCTCCGTCCACACCGGGAGACCATCGGGCTCGGCGAAGTTCGTCGTCCACTCGCCCGCGGCGTAGAGTTCTCCGGGGCGCATCGGCGTCGTCCAGATCGTGTGGTCCGTGAAGCCGGCGAGCTGCCGGATCGGATCACTCTCCAGCAGCATCGTCTTGCCACCGTGCCCCTCGAGGACGTAGCCGCTCGGGTATCCCTGCGGTCCGATTCTCGACGGATTCACCACGCGCCAGTGCTCCGGTGCGCTCAGGGTGGACGTGCGCATGCCTTCGGCCTCGGTGCGGGGCGTCACCGTATCCACCCGCCAGACGCTCCGACGCGGATTGTCGGCCGGCAGCTCCTCCGTCACGATCCGGTCGACCTTCAGGCTGTTTTCGGGCCCGTCCACATCGAAGTCGAGGCGGAAGTTGAAGAAGTGACTGTGGTTGACCGCCACGGTGTGCGGCGCCACGAAGCGACCGTATCGGTCGGCTTCGCTTCCCCCCTCCGCCAGGGCGTTCTCGGGCTCGACGGCCTTCACCTGGTCGATGCCGGTCGCGGCGAGGTTCACGCGGATGCCGCCGTCCTGCTTGAACACCCAGTCGAAGAGGTAGTCGTAGTTGCCGGCGCCCATGATCATGCGGAGCACGAGGTCCGTCCGGGCGCGACTCTCGATGTAGTCCCCACCATCGTGCCGCCACGCCGGCTCGGCGCCGGGGCGCTCGAAGATGCAGGCCGCCCGCGGCACGCGACCGGGTGAGCCGTCCGTCTGCACGACCCACGTGTCGATGTAGTGCGCGTGCGCCGGGCAGTCCTGCCCGATCTCGAGGGTGCCCGCGATTCCGTTGAAGGCCGAGGGATAGGTGCCGAGGTCGTAGTAGGCCTGGTGACTCCAGGGCTGGTCGGGGTCGTTGTACGGGACGAACAGTTCGGAAAGCGACGCCTGGTACAGGACGGGCCGGACCTCCCCGTCGTCCGCGTGGCCGACCTGGGACAGCACCAGCCCACGCCGGGGATCGAGCCGGAAGTGGAAGCGCCACGACTCCCAGGCGACCTCTCCGCCCTCGAGCGTGAACCCACGGCCCTGCGGCTGCGTCACCACGATCGGAGGCAGCGGTTCACGCGTCTCGCCGATCGTCTCGGGATGATGCTCGGCGACCGGTCCGATCATCGGGCCGGCACCCGTGTCGATCACCTCGAGGACCTCGTTCTCTTCGAGGTCCACGACCATCACGAGGCCCGGGATGGGCTCGCCGAGTCCGTTCACCGACCCGATCCGGTTCCCGCAGGTCACGCGACCGAGCCGGCGGCCGGCCTCGTCCTCGGTGCCCAGGTTCCCCGTCGACTGCGACCCGCACCCGATCATCGTGAAGTCCGTGATGCCCCGGGCCTCGAGCGCCGCACGGACGTCCTCGTTCTCCAGCACCGCCCCGCTGACGCGGTCCGAGGGTCCGTACATGTAGGCCGTCTCCGTGACCATCTCGTAGTCGAGCAGCTGCCCGCCCAGCAGGTCGACCACCGCGACGTAGCCCGACCCCTCGTCCTCGAGGTGCACGTACGCCTCCCGCCGGAACGACTCTCCGGGCGACCACGCCAGCACCTCCGCCTTCGGAGGCTCGTGGAGCCCGGTGAAGAGGAAGTTCGCGTCCTCCGAGATCTCCCCCGACGCTCGGATGACCTCGTACGCGGTCCAGTGCTCGGCGGCCGACAGCCCGTCCAGCGGGTGGGTCGGGGCCTGAGCCCGCAGCGTCTCGACCGGGCCGGCGGCCAGGATGAGGATCGCGAGCCCGGTGACGGTCAGGCACCGGCGCGGATTTCGGTGGAGATCGGTGACACGCGTGTCGGGGAGGTGCATGAGGGCTCGCGGAGGCCGAGTGAGGGGAGCCGGTGGGTGGGCCGCCCGGGCGGGCGGCTCCAGCCGGTCGGGAGAGAGTGCCATCCGGGGATCCGTATGCGCAACGGCTCCGGCCGGGCGACGCGCTATGGACGCCCGGTCGTGCGCGCCATTACCCTCCCGGCATGGAATCCACGCAGGCACCCGCGTCGTCGCATCGCTTCGCCCTGTTCGCCCTCGCGTTCGGGTCTGGCTTCGGAGTGATGGTGCTCGAGATCGCGGGGGCTCGGGTCATGGCACCCGTCTTCGGTCTCTCGGCCGTGCCGTGGACCGCCATCATCGGGGTCGTGCTGACGGCCCTCGCGGTCGGGAACTGG
>DATFJS010000501.1:0-22584 GCA_035269045.1 Longimicrobiales bacterium
GATGCCCTTCACCAGGCCACCGAGACCGCCCCCACCCGACTCGAGAGCCGCCGTGGCACCGAGGGCCATGACGGCCGACTCGGCGGGGGTGATCTCGTTGAAGTGCTCGCGGATCGCCTCGAGGTCCGTGCTCGGGGCGTAGGGGTCGAGTTCGTACGCCTGCTGGAGCGCGTAGTACGCCGCCCTCGGGTAGAGTTCGTACTGTCCGTAGCTGTTGGTCGGGCCCTTCGCCACGATGCCCCACCACTCCTCGTTCATGTTGTTCTCGCCCTCGGCCCAGTCACGCAGATACGCCTGGTTCGACCATGACGCGTTCGTGTCCTGGATGTCGAGGCGATCGGTCTGGCCGAACTTCCACCAGCCGTCGGTCCACTGGAAGGTGAGGCCGCCGATGGCGTTCCCGACCATGCCCTTGCCCGCGGACTGCTCGTAGATCTCCTCCCACTGCTCGATCAGGTAGAACGCCTGCATCTCCTGATCTTCCTCCATGTTCAGCGCGTTGAACCGGTCGGAGCCGAACTCGGTGAAGAGGACGGGAATGCCCATCTCCTCCTCCACGCGTGCGAACAGGTCGCCGAAGGATTCTCCGCGGTAGACGTTCGATCCGAAGACGTCGAGGTTCGGGACCTCCTCCGCGATGATCTCGAGGTACTGGATGTCGCCGTTCGCCATCGCGATCGGGCGCTCGGTGTCGATCTGCTTGATTTCGTCGACGATCTCGCCGAACAGGGAATACATGTAGCGGGCACGCACCGCGTCGGCCTCGCCCTGCGGAAGGTCCTCCGTCTCGGCGGAGTCCCACACCAGCCCGTAGTTGTTCTCGTTTCCGAGCAGCCACATCAGCATGCCGCGCGTTCCCTGGAACTCACGGACCATGTCGAGCACGTCGTTCCTGATCTGCGCCCGAAACTCGGGGTTCGAGTAGTCCGTGTTCGGGATGTAGCGGCCCTGGAAGTCGAGCCCGTACCGACCGACCGTGTGGTTCACGATCGAGTAGATCCCGTAGTTGTCGTAGATGTACTCGACCCAGCGTGCGGGGATGCCCTGATACACGCGGATCGCGTTGGCGCCCATCGTCCGGAGCAGACCCATCTCACGATCGAGCGCCGTCCGGATGAACTCGTCCGGCTGGCCCCAGAAGTCGTACGCGGGGTTCGTGGTGCCGCGTGGGAAGTAGTCCCAGTTCACGCCGAGGACCATGAAGTCTTCACCGTCGACCTGGAGGCGAATGCCCTCGGCGCCCTCCACGATCTCGACGTCCTGGGCCGAACCGAGCGACGGTGCGAGCACGAGAAGGGTCAGTCCGATCCATACGCTACGCAGAGCGGAACGGGCGCGAGTAGAGAACATGAGGCCTCCAGCAGGACGTTCGAGCCGGCGGAATCGGTCCCGGCCGGCTGTGGAACTGAACTTTGTTCGGATGCCGAACAAAGTGGGGTATGAGGGCGCGTCATGCAAGCTTCGCGGGTCTCTCGTGGTGGGTCGGTGCGAGAGCTTGGGGTCAGGTCCGGCGCGGTGGCATCGGGCGGGCGAGCCTGCGCCACCCCAGCTGCCAGGGGCCCAGCAGGTTGATCTCGGAGAGAACGATGAATACCGGGATCTCCTCGAGGACGTCGGCCATGCGCGGGTTCTCGCGGAACGCCCGCAGGAATCCGTCCTCCGGGATCAGCGGCGCGTTGGAACGCGTGCTGCCTCCGGCGAGGAACAGCCCCCCGGTACTCAGGAAGGAGAGTGCGAGCACCTGGGAGAAGCGGGCTGCGAGGAGGTAGTAGTGTTCGAGGGCGTTGCGAGCTCGTGCATCCCCCTCCGAGGCCAGCATCGCGATCTCCGGTGCCCGGAGAGGATCGTCGACGGGCTCGCCTCCCGCGGCCCAGAGCGTCTCCAGGCCGGGCCCCGAAACACAATCCTCCCAGGTCGGAGGGCGTCCGAGGTAGCGGTCGACACGATCGAGCAGGTCGTCGTGCTCGTGCCACCCCGCCGTCGCATGCCCGACCTCCGTGGGGACCACCTTCCAGCGGGGATCGTGCCGCGCACCGAGATCGACGATGCCCGCCGAGCCGAGTCCGGAGCCCGGAATGACGAGCGCGCGATTACCCGCCTCCGGGATCGCGGCGCCGCCGAACGCCACGATCTCGCCGGGCAGGGGGTCCCGCTCGAGAAACACCGAAAGCCCGTGGGCCGCGGCTTCGAGGTCGTTCATCAGTTCGACCCGGTCGTACCCGAGCTCGCGGATCGCTGAGATCGACACGCGGCCATCGTCCGGCCAGTTGGTCATCACCCGCTCGTCCTTCCCGAGCGGAGGTGCGGCGATACCGCCGCTGAGATAGACCGAGGCATGGGGGGGGATGTCGGCCCGGACCTCTCGAAGGAGGTCCATCAGCGCCGTGGCGGACCCGATCTCCCGGATCAGCAGCCCGGCGGGTTCGTCGAAGTCGCCCGGATCCTCCCCGATGCGGATGCGGGTCCGAGAGGCTCCGACGTCGATTGCGACCATTGTTACGGACATGCGGCTCCCACGGGTCGATCAGGATGAATCGGTGGTTGGCGAGGATCACTAACGTGTCCTGCCCGAGCGCGCGAGGGGAGGGGGGTCCGTTGACACCTCTCCGAGTCATGGGTATCGTAGGGGCCCTGTTGCGGGGTGGAGCAGTCTGGTAGCTCGTCGGGCTCATAACCCGAAGGTCGCAGGTTCAAATCCTGCCCCCGCTATTTCGAAACGCCGCCTCCGGGCGGCGTTTCCGACGTAAAGAGGAGTCCACAGTGGACTTCGTTGATCAGAGAGAGAGGCACGGGCCGATCGTGACGTCGAGGAGTGTGCTGACAGCGAAGAGTCGCCGCCCGCGAGCGGACGCGCGACGATTCTGGGCGCTCTCGACGACGGATACGTGGTCGGCTCCGTCCCCGGCGGGAGGGACGACGATCGGCTGACACCAGCCCTGACGCGTCCGAGACTCCCGCCCAGGCCTCCACGGCTGGGCGTTTTTTGTTTTCGGCCAGGTAGCTCAGTTGGTAGAGCACACGACTGAAAATCGTGGTGTCGGCGGTTCGATTCCGCCCCTGGCCATGGCGAGTGCATGTGAAGGGGAGGACGTCGAGAGGCGTCTGACAGACGTTAGGTCCGTAGCTCAACTGGTAGAGCACCGGTCTCCAAAACCGGGGGTTGGGGGTTCGAGTCCCTCCGGGCCTGTACGAGGAGAACGAGCCCTCATCGTCTAACGGCTAGGACGCCACTCTTTCAAGGTGGAGACCGGGGTTCGATTCCCCGTGAGGGCATGCCGCGGCAGGATGCGGACAGCAGGGAAAGTACGAGTAGTCGGGGGCTGTAGCTCAGTTGGTTAGAGTGCCGGTCTGTCACACCGGAGGCCGCGGGTTCGAGTCCCGTCAGCCCCGCTCTACAAGGGTTTTTTGACATCGGAGGTCACCGCCTCGGCGGAGCCTCCTCTGGGTCATCGGAACGGTTTGGGGCCGTAGCTCAGTTGGGAGAGCGCTTCAATGGCATTGAAGAGGTCCGGGGTTCGATTCCCCGCGGCTCCATTTCGGTTCGGGCGGCTTCGTTCGCGAAGCTGCACGTCTCGGCTCGGGTGGCGGAATTGGTAGACGCGCAGGATTCAGGTTCCTGTGGGGGCAACCCCGTGAGGGTTCGAGTCCCTCCTCGAGCATCGTACCTCTCACTCTCGGAGTGATGTGCGAGTCTTTCCTGAACGAGACGACGAACCGATCCCGGCCCTGGCTTTCGAGCCGGGTCATGCTCGGGTGGCGGAACTGGTAGACGCGCAGGATTAAGGATCCTGTGGGAGAGATCCCGTGAGGGTTCGAGTCCCTCCTCGAGCATTCTCTCGAGCATTGTGTGGTATGGATGGTATTCCGAGTGGCATGCGCCCGTAGCTCAGCTGGATAGAGCGCCTGACTACGGATCAGGAGGTCGGGAGTTCGAATCTTCCCGGGCGCACTGATCGGCATCACCGATCGACAGGTAGGGGCGCATAGCTCAGTTGGTTAGAGCGCTACGTTGACATCGTAGAGGTCAGAGGTTCGAATCCTCTTGCGCCCATACTGCGGGGCCGTAGCTCAGTTGGGAGAGCGCTGCAATCGCACTGCAGAGGTCAGGGGTTCGACTCCCCTCGGCTCCATGTGACGCCACCATAGCTCAGTGGTAGAGCACGTCATTCGTAATGACGGGGTCGTCGGTTCAAATCCGACTGGTGGCTCTCGCCAGCGATGTCGCGTCGGATTCCGATCGACGCTCCATTTGCCCCATGGTGTAACTGGCAACACGCCTGATTCTGGATCAGGAGAGTCTAGGTTCGAGCCCTAGTGGGGCAACTTCGTGCGTTCGCTCGACGGGACGCACCCTTGGAGGGATGGCTGAGTGGCTTAAAGCGGCGCCCTGCTAAGGCGTTGAACCGTAAGGTTCGCGTGGGTTCGAATCCCACTCCCTCCGTTTCTGGAGACTTCAGCTCGGCTCAGAGTGGGATTCTCACCCACGGCGGGAGGAGCGCGGAGCGCTTCACCCGCATGCGTGGGTTCACCTGCGGGCTTCGCTCCTCGGTGTCCCGGCGGCTGTCGCCGCCGTGATCGAATCCCACCTCCTCTGTGATCGACAGGGCAATGTGGTACTGGATTCAGGACGGGTGGCCGAGTGGCTTAAGGCGCACGATTGGAAATCGTGTGGAAGCAATTCCTCGTGGGTTCGAATCCCACCCCGTCCGTTCTTGGAGTCAGGGACGTTTCCCTGGGTGGGATTCTCACCCACGACCCGCGAATCGCGTTGCGATTCACGGGTTTTCGTGGGTTCACCTGCGGGCTTCGCTCCTCGGTGTCCCGGCGGCTGTCGCCGCCGTGATCGAATCCCATCTGGCTGGGTGGAACAGGGCTTGAGAAGGACCCCGTCGTTACCGGAATGGCGGGCGCAGGATCTCGGGGTGTGGCTCAGTCCGGTAGAGCGCTCCGTTCGGGTCGGAGAGGTCCCCGGTTCGAATCCGGGCACCCCGATTTTCACTCACTGCCGGGCATTGACGCCCGGATGAGAACCGCAGATTCGAGACGAGCGACCGGCACCGTCGCTCGCGAACGCGATCTGCCGGGTAGTCCGCGAGACGACCGAGATCGCGCAGCGATCGCAGGTCCATCCGGGCACCCAGATTGTTGTTGCTTTCGAGAACGAATTGAGGAGGGGTGCCGGAGATGGCCTAACGGGCCCGCCTCGAAAGCGGTGCGTGCGCAAGCACACGAGGGTTCGAATCCCTCCCCCTCCGTATCTGTCCGATGACTCATTCGCGGCTCCGTGGACTGCCAAGTTCGCGGGGCCGTTTTTGTTTTTGGGAGGGAGTCTCACCCTCGTGGGCGGCTCGTGTGCTGCGCACTCGATCAGCACGAGGGTTCACCTGTGGGCTTCGCTCCTCGGTGTCCCGGCAGCTGTCGCCGCCGTGATCGAATCCCTCCCCCTCCGTATCTGTCCGATGACCCATGTACGGCTCCGTGAACTGCCAGGTTCGCGGGGCCGTTTTCGTTTTGGGAGGGAGTCTCACCCTCGTGGGCGGCTCGTGTGCTGCGCACCCGATCCGCACGAGGGTTCACCTGCGGGCTTCGCTCCTCGGTGTCCCGGCGGCTGTCGCCGCCGTGATCGAATCCCTCCCCCTCCGTATCTGTCCGATGACCCATTCGCGGCTCCGTGGACTGTCAGGTTCGCGGGGCCGTTTTCGTTTTGGGGCGGGGGTCAGAGCCGGTGGCGCCTGGCGCTGGGCAGGTCCTTGGGGCGCATGAAGTGCACGAGGCGTCCGGTGCCTTGGTCGATCTCGTCCCACGAGTTCACGTCGAACTCGAGTACCGCGACGGCGGCCGTTGGAAACTTCCGCTCGAGCCGCCGGAGGTTGGACCCGGTGCTCCGATCGCACAGGCCCAGGGCGAAGGTGTGGATTCCGGGGTTGTGTCCGATGACCATGACGGACTTCACGTCGCCATCGACGGCGCGGACCGCTCGGAGGAGGCGGCCGGGTCCGGCGAGATAGAGTCCGGGGTCGTATTCGACCGGCGGCGCGTCGAGGTCGTCCGCGATCAGTTCGAGCGTCTCACGCGTGCGAACCGCCGTCGAGCAGAGGACGAGCTCGGGTGTGAACCCCTGATCGTCGAGATGAGCCGCCATTACGGGCGCGGCGCGACGACCGCGGTCTTCGAGGGGGCGGTCGTGGTCGTCGAGTGAGGCGTCGTCCCAGCTGGACTTGGCGTGGCGGAGCAGAATGAGGGTCTTCACGATGTCCGGGTGGGTCAGAAAGGCATGCCGAAGGCGAAGTATACGCCCCACTGCTCTCCCTTCGCGACGGTGAGACTCAGGGCGTACTGATCGATCAGGCTCGCCCAGATACCTCCACCGATGCCGGTGTGCCATGGCCCCGGCGATTCACCGTCGAGCCAGACGCGGCCGGTATCGATCAGCCCGAGCAGGCCGACTTCTCCCGGGAAGATCGAGCTGAAGTGTGCGAGCTCCCCCCTGAGCTCGACCGACATCGCGATCGAGGCATCGCCGAGGTAGCGCTGGTTTCGGAATCCTCTCAAGGCTCCATCACCGCCCAGGCTGGTGTATGCGAAGTACGGTGCCGTGCCCAGCGTGCGTTGGCCGGTCACCCGTGCCGCGAGCGTCGGGCTGAGAGGTAACAGGGGGATACCGAGATACGTGGAGGCGACCCCTGCCACGATCCCGTAGGAGTCCGTGACGTCGAACTCGGTCGGGACGGCGGAGGCGCTCAGCGCGATACGGTATCCGGAGCGCGGTCGGACCGGGTCGTCTCTGCGATCCCAGGAAGCCGTGGCCACCGCCTCGACCTGGTCGAAACGCCCGTAGCCGTAGGGCTCGACCTCGTCGACCAGCGTCCCGCCGGCGTCGCGTGGGGCGAACCGGCGGTAGCCGACACCGAGCGTGACCCGGGTACTCTCGGACAGGTCGAGGCGCACACCGCCGCCGAGGAGAAGCTCACTGCGCCGGGCACGATAGCGGTCGTCGGATTCGGGAGCGTCCGTGTCGTTGCCGAACCCGTAGAAGCGGTCGGCCCTGGTGCCTCGCCAGTCGAAGCGCAGCTCGCCCCTGAGGGACTTTGACCATCCTCGGGCCAGGGGGCGGGTGAGGTAGGTGATGCCGAAGTTCGGCCGCCCCGTACCGGTGCCGATCGACGCGCGCATGTGCAGTCGGTCTTCCCAGGGGTAACTGCGAAAGGTGTGCCCGACCCGCGTCGACGCCACACCGAGAACCAGTCCGTCGTCCGGGTTCACCTGGACGGTGGGTCGACGACTCCATTCGATGCCCCAGTCCCTGGGCCGGGCCGCGTCGTCCGGCGGATCGTGGCCGGACGGTTCACGCCAGTCACTCCGGTCCAGCGTGGCCTCCGTCCCGAGGTCGAAGGTGTTGGACCCCAGTGCGTCGTGGACCCAGATGCTGCGGCCAGATGTGCCATCCCGGTACCGGTCGTCTCCGTCGCCCCCGAGGATGCGCACCACGATGGGGGATTCGGATGTGGCGCCGGAGATCTCGACACGGTCGTCGCCCGCGTGGGCGTGAACACGCACCTCCTTCGTCTCGGAGGGATGGAAGGTCCGTCGGTACCACGGGTCGGGATCCCGTCGATCGTCCCGCGTCGCGTGAATCGTCACGGTCGTCGTGCCGTCCGGACGTCGATGGAGACGGATGATGTCCTGCCGTTCCGTTCCATCGAGGTCCACAAACCGGGCAAGCATGCGGTAGTAGCTCGATGCGAAGTTCGCGAGCCCGTCCCGACGTTGGATGAAGGTCGACCGCAGGTCGGCGCCAACTCGATCGAGATACGCGTCGGGAAGGCGGTCGAACGCATCGTGCACGACGGAGTCGGGCAGCGACCGGACCAGCTCGGAGGTTACCGCGGCGAAGTCGGCGGAGTCGAGCTCCGTCAGGAGGCGACGGTCGAGATCGTTCACCGCCCGGGACATCGCCTCGACGGGTGGATATCCCGAGTTGAACCCGACGAACTGGGGATGCTGCAGCGACGCCACGGTCTGGATGAGACCGTCGAGCCTCGAGAACGCCCACAGTCGAGGCCCGGGGACCGGCGTGAAGCGCTCGACCTCGTGTCCGCCGAGTCGCTCGCGACGACCGACCCACGTCCATTGACCCGGATGCCGATTCCACTCGGCCACGAGTACGTCGAAGAGGCGGTGCCGGAGGAGTGCGCGCTGATCGACCAGGACATCGGGATCGCCACGCAGACGGGTGAACAGCGCGGGCGAGCGCAATGCGGTGCGGGTCGAATCCGCGCCGCCCATGTACGCGGCCGGGATCTCCCGGAGCTGTCCCACGACACCACGGAGTCGGTCGCCGTAGTCGGCGAGCGCGGGAGCGTCCGGAAGCACGCCGATGTCGAGATCGGAGTCCGGTAGATCCGCGGCCTCCAGGAGGCGTGAGACGACGAGGCCACCCATAGGGAGGGTCGACGAGACCTGGTCCTGGAGGACATCGCCTGCGAGGGACGCTCGCAGCCCGGGGTCGAGCCCGATCCTGGGCTCGAAATCGACGGGGATGAACTCGTATTCACGCCCATCTCCGTTCGACAGGCGGAGAATCCGTGAACTCTGTGAAGTGTCGCCCGCCACACGGGTCAGGCCACCCATCCGGGAATCGAGGTCGAGTACCGGCACGGGGATCTCGATCGACCAGAGACTCCGGTACCCTGCTCCGAGCACCCACCGCCGGAACTGGCCCGCCCCATAGTCGCGGCCCGGACGGATGGTCACCGTGCCTCCGGGCTCCTGCGCCTCCACGTGTGCGGCGGGCAAAAGCATGAGGGCGACTCCAGTGAGCCACACGACGGAGGAGGAGGACTTCACTATGGTCGGAAAGAAGAGGTGAGCGGGGGCCGATGCGATGTGGCTGCTGGACGGCACAGGGATCGCCGTACCCCAGGGAGGGTCCGGCGTCCGCTCCCGTGGCGAAGGAACTGCCCGAACAACGGTACTGCCACATCCGAGGGCCCGCGGCGCAGCGGGGTTGCCGCGCGTACGCGATCGGCGAGTTTTCCACCGGTCGAGCCACTACACCCGATCCCCGGAATGTCGGATATCATGACGGATGCGAGTCGGAGCAGCGACGAGGTCCTGGAGTTGCTCCGAGCCTCGGGTGCCCGGCGCCTTCGAGCCGTCCGGCTTCGATCCAATCGGTCGACCGTCTGGTCCCTCACGCGTGGCGGGTCCCAGCTCAACCTGCATCGGGCGTTCGCGGCAGCGCCCGAGGAAGTCCTCGAGGATCTCGCCGTGATCGCGCGGGCCGGTGGGCTCGCCGTTCCCGAGGCGAGGGAGGCGTCTCGACGGGTGTCCGAGTGGGCACCACTCCATCGAGAACTCGAGCGAATCCGAGCCGAGCCTCGGCGCGCCGGCCGGCCCGTCGGCCCCTGCTGCGCGACCTCCGACCAACTTGGGTATCTGCGACGCATGTATCGATACCTGAACCGGTCACGCTTCGCCGGGCGCCTTCCCGGGGGTGTACCGATCCGTCTGTCGGGACGAATGAAGAGCCGGCTGGGCCACATGAAGCCGTGTGTGGTCGACGGTCGACGCAGGGTCCTCGAGATCGCGATCAACGCGGATCTGATGCTCTCGGGCAACGACGACATCCGACACGATACGCTGGTGCACGAGATGGCGCACGCCGCCGACTGGCTGTTCGACGGCGAAGTCGGTCACGGACCGACCTGGCAGTGGTGGGCCACATACGCCGGGTGCGAATCACGTGCATGCACGACATCGCGGATTCGGCAGACGCCACAGGGAAGCGCGGTCTCTCGCGTCCCACCTCTTCCTCTGGCCGCCCGGGTCCTCCTGGACGCGGACGGCTGAGCCTCGTCAGGCCCCGAGCAGCTTCCTGGCCCGGTCGACCACCGCGTCGGCGGTGAAGCCGAACTTCTCGAACAGCACCTCCGCAGGTGCCGATGCGCCGAAGTGGTCGATTCCGATCGCACGGTTCGCGCCCCCCGTCCAGCGCTCCCACCCGAAGGTGGTCCCCGCCTCGATCGAGATCCTCACCACCTGTCCCTCGCCCAGCACGGACGCACGGTACTCCTCGTCCTGCTGCTGGAAGAGATACCAGCTGGGGAAGGACACGACCCGCGTGGGCACGCCGTCCGCTTCGAGCATCGTCCGCGCTTCGAGAGCGAGCTGCAGCTCGGACCCGCTCGCCATGAGCACGACCTCGGCCACGTCGCCCGTGGCCTCCGCGAGCACGTACGCGCCCCGCCGCAGTCCGTCGGCCGACGCGAACTCCGCTCGGTCGACCGCGGGGATCTTCTGCCGCGTCAGCGACAGGAAGGCCGGCCCGTCCTCACGCTCGACGGCGACCTGCCACGCGACGGCGGTCTCCGCCGGATCCCCCGGCCTCAGGTCCATGAGGTTCGGGATGGCCCGCAGCGCCATGAGCTGTTCGATGGGCTGGTGGGTCGGTCCGTCCTCCCCGAGACCGATCGAGTCGTGGGTGAAGACGTATGTGGCGGTCGTCCCCATGAGGGCCGCGAGTCGAATCGCCGGCCGCATGTAGTCGGAGAAGATCAGGAAGGTCCCGCCGAACGGACGAAGGCCCCCATGGAGCGACATCCCGTTCAGGACGGCCCCCATGGCGTGTTCCCGAACCCCGAAGTGCACAACGCGTCCGGAGGGGCTGTCGGGGAGGAGGTCCTTCCCGTCCCGGATATCCGTCTTGTTCGAGCCGCCCAGGTCGGCGGAACCGCCGACGAGCTCGGGGAGACGCTCGGCGATGGCGTTCAGCACCTTGCCGGAGCTGGCCCGCGTGGCCTCGGCCTGGTCGAGCGTCGGGAGATCGTCCGCCCACCCGTCGGGGAGGGTTCCGCGCATGACGCGCTGGTACTCGACGGCCAACTCCGGGAAGGCCTCACGGTAGGCGTCGAAGCGCTGGTGCCACTCGGCGTGGGCCTCGGCTCCGCGGGTCTTCACCTTCGCCCACTCCGTGTACGCCTCGGGAGCCACGTAGAAGGGTTCGTCGCTCGGGTATCCGTACGCTTCCTTCGCGCCGGCGATCTCGTCCGGCCCGAGGGGGGCGCCATGCGAGCCGGCGGTTCCCTCCTTGGTCGGCGCTCCGGGCGCGATGGTCGTACGGAGGATGACGAGCGTCGGGCGCTCCGTCTCGGCCTCGGCGGCCTCGAGAGCGGCGTCGATCGCCACCAGATCCTCACCGTCGTCGACTCGCACGACGTGCCAGCCATAGCCCTCGAACCGGAGCTGCTGATCGGTCGACATGGCGAGATCGGTCGACCCCTCGATCGTGATCCGGTTGTCATCCCAGATCCAGGTCAGCTTGCCGAGCTTCTGGTGACCCGCGAACTCGGCCGCCTCGTGGCTGATGCCCTCCATGAGGTCGCCGTCCGAGCAGAGCACCGTGGTGCGGTGGTCGACGATCTCGTGGCCGGGACGGTTGAAGCGCTCGGCGAGCCAGCGTTCGGCGAGCGCCATGCCCACCGAGGTCGCGACGCCCTGGCCGAGGGGGCCGGTGGTCGTCTCGACACCCGCGGTGTGCCCCACCTCGGGGTGTCCGGGGGTCTTCGATCCCCACTGACGGAAGTTCCGGATCTCCTCGAGGGAGACGTCGTAGCCCGAGAGGTGCAGCAGGCTGTACAGCAGCATCGAGGCGTGACCGACCGACAGCACGAAGCGGTCGCGATCGACCCAGCCGGGCTCGCTCGGGTCGTGCGCGAGGTGCCGGGCGAAGAGCGCGTATCCGACCGGCGCGAGCGCCATCGGCGTGCCGGGGTGGCCGGAGTTGGCCTGCTCGACCGCATCCATGGAGAGGACGCGGATCGCGTCGATACAGAGCCGGTCGAGATCGGTCATGCCGGGGGTTCGGTACGGGTCGGTGGTCGCGCTCAGGCGACGACGTAGTTCAGGAGGCGGTCCGGTACGTGAATCACGCGTCGGATCTCCCCCTCTTCGAGATAGCGGGCGACGTTCTCCTCCGCCCGGGCGGCCTGCTCGGCCGTTTCCTGGTCTGCACCCGCCGGCACCTGCACGGTGCCGCGGAGCTTCCCGTTGACCTGGACGGCCAGATCCACGGTGTCCTCCTTCGCTTTCGCGGGGTCGAACTCCGGCCACGGCGCGGCGTCGAAGATCGAGCCCTCGTGGCCGAGGTGCTCCCAGAGTTCCTCCGCGATATGCGGCGCGAAGGCGGCGAGCATCACGACGAGGCGCTCGACCTCGGCACGGGCCGGGGTGCGTCCACCGGCCCGGGCGACGTTCAGGTACTCCATCATCGCCGCGATGGACGTGTTGTACTGCAGGTCGGCGAGCTGCGCGGTGACCTGCTCGATCGTCTGGTGGAGCTTCCGCTCGACATCCGGATCGGCGTCGCGATCCTCGGCCGACAGGACGGAGTCCCACACGCGGCTGAGGAAGCCGCGCGGACCCTCGATGCCCTCGTCCCGATAGTCTCCGCCCTCGTCGAACGGCCCGAGGAACATGAGGTAGAGGCGGAAGGTGTCCGCCCCGAACTCCTCGATGATCGGATCGGGGACGATCACGTTGCCGCGGCTCTTCGACATCTTGGAGCCGTTTCGGATGATCAGCCCGTGTGCACGGAACTTCGTGAACGGCTCCTCGAAGTCGACGTGCCCGAGGTCGCCGAGCACCATCGTGAGGAACCGTGCGTACAGCAGGTGCAGCACCGCGTGCTCGTTTCCGCCGATGTAGGCGTCGACGGGCAACCACTTCTCGGTGATCTCGGCGTCGAGTGCGCGGTTGTCGAACCGGGCACTCGGGTAGCGCAGGAAGTACCATCCGGAATCGAGAAATGTGTCCGACACGTCGGTCTCGCGACGGGCGTCGGCGCCGCACTTCGGACACGATGTGCGGTACCAGGACTCGTCGCGCGCCAGCGGGCTGACGCCGTCGTCGAGGGGCTTGAAGTCCTCCACGCGGGGGAGCTCGACCGGCAGCTCGTCCTCGGGCACCCCGACGGGACCGCAGGCGTCGCAGTGGACGATCGGGATCGGCGGCCCCCAGTAGCGCTGCCGAGAGATGCACCAGTCGTGGAGACGGTAGTTCACGCGGAGTTCACCCAGACCGCGCTCGGCGACCCACTCGGTGATCGCCCGGATGGCCTCGTCCTTCGGCATCCCGTCGAACTGCGCGGAGTTCACGAGCGTACCGTCGCCCGAGGCGGCCTTCTCGAGAGGGGGGTCCAGCGGGGTGTCGGCGTCTTCGTCCCCGGTCGCGATCACGCGGCGAATCGGCAGACCGAACTCCGTGGCGAACTCGAAGTCGCGCTCGTCGTGACCCGGGACCGCCATGATCGCGCCCGTCCCGTAATCCATCAGGACGTAGTCCGCGATCCAGACCGGAATCGCCTCCCCGGTGGCGGGGTTGCGGCAGTAGCCGCCGGTCGGCACACCGGTCTTCGTCTTGTCGGTCTTCTGACGCGAGACGAGATCGCTGGCAGCGGCCTTCGTTCGATACGCCTCGACCGTGGCCCGCTGCTCGTCCGTGGTGAGCGCGTCGACCAGCGGATGCTCCGGCGCCAGCACCATGAAGGTGGCACCGAACAGGGTATCCGGACGGGTCGTGAACACACGGATCATCCGCGACTCGTCGATCGCGGTCACGGACTCGGGATCCGTCTTGGCCGGGACGCCGGCGTCGGCCGCGGCGGACTCGCCCCCGTGGATCGGAAGCTTCTCCGAGGGCACCAGCGGGAAGGCGATCTCCGCGCCCTCGCTCCGCCCGATCCAGTTCCGCTGCGCCTTGGTGGTCGTCTCCGACCAGTCGATCTCGTCGAGGTTGTCGAGCAGGCGCTGGGCGTAGTCGGTGATCCGGAAGAACCACTGTGCGATCCGACGCTGCTCGACGGGGGTGTCGCAGCGCTCGCACAGTCCGCCCACGACCTGTTCGTTCGCGAGCACCGTCATGCAGGAGGGGCACCAGTTGACGGGCGCCTCCTTCCGTTCCGCGAGCCCTGCGTCGAACAGCTTCAGGAAGACCCACTGCGTCCACTTGTAGTAGGACGGGTGGGTGGTGTCGACGGCGTGATCCCAGTCGAACATCCCGCCGATACGTCGCAGCTGGCGGGTGAAGTTCTCGATGTTGGACGGGATCAGGTCCATCGGATGCTTCCCGACCTTCAGCGCGAAGTTCTCCGAGTGGATTCCGAAGGCGTCGAAGCCGATGGGCTCGAAGACATCGCGGCCCCGCAGCCGCTGGTAGCGCCCGTGCACGTCCGCGCCCGTGAAGGCGTAGATGTTGCCCACGTGGAGCCCCTCGGCGGAGGGGTAGGGGAACATCATGAGGTTGTAGTAGGGATCCTCGGCCGAACGGAGCTCCTCGTCGGTGAAGGAGTTCGTGCCGTGGTCGTCCCAGTACGACTGCCACTTCCGCTCGATCTCGGAGGGCTTCCAGCTGCGCTTTTCTTCGTCCATCGGGTCCCCCGCAGGTGGCCTGCGGTCGAGGGGTCGGGGAGCCTGAAAACCTACATCCGAGGCGGGCTCATCCAAAGGCGCGCGTACTCGAGGACGCGTACTCGCCGGGAAGCCGCCGAGACGAAAAAAGCCCCCCGGCCGATCACGTCGGCCGGGGGGCTCGTCTCGAACGCGTGGGTCGGGACCTAGAAGAGTCCCCCCCCGCCGCCTGTTCTCCGGGGTACCGCGGTGCGACCCGTGGAACGTCCACCCGCGACGCCCCTGGTGCCTACGGAAGCGGCCCCACGCGACGGTGCGGCGGACGCGCCACCGGTACTCCCGCCGGCCCGGGTTCCCGCACTGGGCCGCGAACCTCCATAGGTGTATCCGCCACCGGGGGTCGGGCGGGCACGACGATACGTGTCACCCGAGTCGGGAACGTCGGTGCTCGGTCGCACGACGATGATCCGCTCGCGGTACGGGAACCCGTAGCCGCCGTATCCGTAGCCCCAGCGATCCCATCCGTAGCTGTTGTAGAAGGGGCGGAACGCGCGATAGCTCCAGGGGCTCCAGTACCCGCTGTTGTAGAAGGGATCGATCCCCACGTAGGCCACGCCGCCGTAGCCCGTCGGGACCATGACTGCGCGAGGCCCTGATTCGGCCGCCCGGCGGGGCTGCTGTCCCACGTTGTCGGCCAGCACGAACTTGTCGGGGAATGCGTGCGCGACGACGATGTCGATGACGTCACCGGGAACGCCGGCTTCGTCGAGCGCGATGAGCGCGTCCGAATCGACGGGGAAGGGATCGAGCTGCTCCGCGACCCATGCCTTCGTCACGCCCGGACCCGTCCGCTGGTACACGTCGATGATGTCGTTCAGGCTGGACGGCTCGGACGCCTGCCAGCGGAGAAGCCGCGAGCGAAAGTCGTTCTCGTTGTTGGCGTCCGGGAATCCGCGCTGCGTAGCGAACTCGTCCGTGACCCGCTGGAAGGTCCGGCTCCAGACGGCAGCGCCATCCTCCAGGCCCCGGATGTCCACCCAGGTCCCCGGCGCGACCATCGCGATCAGTCCGGTCGACACCTGCAGCGTGCCGTCACAGTCCACCTCTTCGCGGAGATACACCCGCTCGCCATCGGGTGAGAACTCGGCGGTCGTGGTGCCCTCGCACGCCTCGTCGTTCAGCGGGCGGGGCCGACCATCCGCGATGATCGACTCGTCGCTGATGACACCTTCCTCCCCGACGGAAAGGAACTCGACGCCGCCTTCGGCCTGCTGAACGCAGAGCAGTCCGGCGTTGTCTTCGTCCGCCAGCCAGCACCCGGTCCAGGGAAGCCAGCGATCGTCCTGGGCGTCCTGAGCGGAAAGGCCGCCCGTCGCGAGAACGAGCGCTGCTCCCGCAAGGGTCGTCCGGGTCAGATGCCGGAAGTGTTCGGTCGTGTTCATCAGAATCTCACCGCGAGTCCAAGGGAGACGGAAAGTCCGGAAAGGTCGATGTCGTCGAAGGCGACCCAGTCGTTGCGCATCTTCGCGGACGCCCAGCGATACCGGCCGTCGAGAACGACGAGCGCATGGTTCGACAGCGCGTACTCGACGCCGCCGAGGATGTGGAAGAGTCGTCCTTCCGTGGACGACTCGAATCGGTCGTTCACGATGTCGAGAGTGGCTCCATCCACGATCTGACCCGCATCGTTCAGACACTGGTCGACCGGTGGCGAGAACCCGTCGTCGAGGACGCACACGACGAATTCGCCCGACTGCGAGAAGGAGTACTTCGCGATGCCGATCCCCGTTCCGAGATACGGAACGAACTTCTCCGGGATCCACGCCAGACTGCCGATCGACCGGCCACGATCCTTCAGGTAATACTTGACGTTGAAGCTGATCGGGGTCTGAGAGAACTCGGTCGCCTGCACGATCGGCAGATCATCGGCTCCGATGAACTCCCGATCCTCGGAGAGAATGTCCGACGACATCCAGCTCACATCGACCGAGACATCGAACCGTTCGGTGAGTCGTACCGCGAGTTCGGTACGCACCGTGGGGGAGTTGAAGTCCTGCTTCTCCACCGTGAAGAACTCGGTGGCGAAGTCGAACGCCTGACTTCCCGCCCGCGCCGCATTGAAGCCCCCGTGGAGACTGAGTGAAACGCGCGGCGTCGAGAGCAGGAAGTCCTGTGCGGCGAGGGTGGACGGAGCGAAGCCGATCGCGACCAGAACGGCGGCGGACCCGGCAACGAGCCGGGCCACCGGCGCACGCCGACCTGCGGCGAATCCCCTCATCCTGTCACCTCGGCGTAGATCCAAAGAATTCCTCATTATCTACACTAAACCAGCAAGAGGGGTGCCGCGAGGATCGCGGGGCACGGGAAGCGCCGTACGCCGCGGGGATTCGGCCGGGGAGACGCGTCCGGCGGAAGTCGAAGCGTCCACCCGACAGGACATTGGTGTCCACCCGCGGCCACGGGCGACGCTCACGGGCGACGCTAACGGGCGACGCTAACGGGCGACGCTTCAGAGGTCGCCTGGGAGATCGCCGAACACGGCCCAGGGGTCGTCACCGGACTCGGTGACCTCCACGATGCGGACGATCGCCTCCTTCAGCGTCCCCTCCGTCTCGAGCAGGTCCGCGAAGTCCGGAATGCGGTGGTAGTACCGCATCTGGCCGAGGAGGACTGCGTTGTTGAGCGGCTCGGACATGAACGACCCGAAGCGGAGCGACTCGAAGGTCGGCTGCACCTCCTGCTCGAACTCGGCGCGCATGGTCGTCCAGACGGCTTCCCGGCGTTCGAGCTTCGCGTCCCGGTCGAGTGTGGTGTCCGCGTAGACCTCCTGAAGGTCAGCGATCAACCGGTCCACGAAGACGCTCCAGCGCTGGACGTCCCGCCATCTGGCCTCGGCACGCAGGCAGCGCAGGGTGTCCGGGCCGCCTCCCTCCCGGCCGCAGAAGAACTCGACGGAACCGGCCCGACCGACGAAGGTCGCGAAGCTCTCGTTGAAGCGGACCTGTCCCGACACGAACAGGTGATTGTGGCTGAGCTCGTGGAGCAGCGTCTCCACCAGCTCGATCTCGTCGCTGCGGAGCAGGCTGCTGAGCAGGGGGTCGGCGAACCATCCGAGTGTGCTGAACGCGGCGGTGGGCCGCAGGAGCGTGTCGAATTCGTCCGCATCGAGCTTCGCCTGCTCCCGGCGGGCCGCCTCGTGGTCGAAGTACCCGCGGTAGGGGACGCGGCCCACGATCGGAAACCACCAGGTCAGGCTCTGTAGCCGGTCCGGATACGCGGCCGACAGCACGAGGGCGAGCGTATCGGAGTCCAGCTGGGTGTAGCTCGTGTAGGCGTCGCCCACGTCGAGTTCGAGGTCGTCGATCGCGAACCGACGAGCTTCCCGCGCGAACGTCAGCATGTCCCGGGTCCGCTGGTCGGTCTGCGGATCCAGGATCACCTCCGGGATGGGCCGACGCGCGGCGAGGATCTTCGCCTCGGCGATCCCCGCACGAATCACGTAGATGGGGGAGCAGGCGGTGAAGGAGGTCGCGACCACCAGCAGTCCGAGTGCCCCGAGGAACCAGAGCGAGAGTCGACGTTTCGTCATGTTCGGTGGTACCGGTGGGAGACACGCGTGTTCACGGCATCAGAGGGACGGCTCCGGCGGTGTCGCCGAAGGGCCCTTGTATTACGTTTTGCGCACGGGCCGGGCCGAACGGCCGCCGCCCCGGTTCCGTTCCAGATTTCCCCGACCACGATACAGGGTTCATGAACCACGGTTCGGATCTTCCCGAAATTTCCCCGAGCGAACTCGCCGAACGCCTCGAGCGGGAGGAGGACCTCACGCTCGTCGACGTGCGGGAGGGCTACGAGCGAGAGATCGCCGACCTTCCGGACCACGGTCAGATCCACATCCCGGTCGCGGAGTTTCCGGCGCGCCATTCGGAGGTCCCGACGGAGGGAGACGTCGTGCTGTACTGTCGCTCCGGGAGCCGATCCGCATGGGCGACCCAGTTCCTCCGCAGCCAGGGGTGGGACAACGTCGCGAACCTGTCCGGTGGAGTGCTCGGGTGGCGGGAGGACGTGGATCCGACGCTCGAGGAGTACTGACCGGATGATCGCGCCGCGCACGAGCCTCGGGCTCGCCTGCATGCTGCTCCTCGGCTGCTCCGACCTGCCCGACGCGGCCCTGTCGGATTCGGCCGTCGACGGCGCTCCGAACGCCGTCGTGGCGGACAGCGCGCCGGCGTCGAATTCCGAGACGAGTGCGTCGACCTCCGCCGATTCGGTCGAGGTCGTGATGACGGGGTCGGTCGTGGACGACCGCGCGGTGGGTACCGTGCCGTGTGATACGGTCGCGCGACCCTGCTTCCAGCGTCCGGACTCGCTCCGGGGGTTGTACGTGAACGCGTGGAGCGCGGGTTCGACGCGGCGAATGGCCCAGCTGATCGAGCTGGCGAAGCGCACGGAGATCAATGCCTTCGTGATCGACGTGAAGGACGCGACGGGCTACGTGAGTCACCGGTCCGCCCTTCCCGGGGTCCAGGCCATCGGCGCCGATCAGGAGATCCGCATCCGTGACCTGCCGGGGCTCCTCCGCAGGCTGGAGGCCGAGGGGATCTACCCGATCGCCCGGATCGTGATCGTGAAGGATCCGCTGCTGTCCGCCGTGCGACCCGAGCTCGCCGTCCAGGACACAGCCGGGGGAACCTGGATCGACTCCAAGGAAATCGTCTGGCTGAACCTCTACGACGAGGGCGTCTGGGACTACCACGTGGAGCTCGCCCGTGAGGTCGCGGACATGGGATTCCCGGAGATCCAGTGGGACTACGTGCGCTTCCCGGACGCACCGGCGTCGGATCTGGGGCGTGCCCGCTTCCCGGGTGACTCGATCGGCCCCCGGGCGGACGCCGTGCGCGGCTTTCTGGCGCACGCCCGATCCGAACTGGCCAGGGCCGGACTCGGCACCCGCAGCACCGCGGACGTTTTCGGTGTGACGACCAACGTCCATCGAGACGTGGGGATCGGGCAGGTCTGGGAGTCGTTCATCGACCGGGTGGACGCCGCGCTTCCGATGGTCTATCCGAGCCACTACTGGGCGGGGAGCTTCGGCCTCGACACGCCGAACGCCCATCCCTACGAGGTGGTGCACGGCGCGATCGAATACGCCATCCGCCGATCCGCGGCGGTCGACTCCGCCGGCCAGGTCATTCCGTGGCTCCAGGACTTCACGCTGGGGCCGCCGCGCTACGAGGCCCCGGAAGTGCGCGCGCAGATCCAGGCCACCTACGACGCGGGCGGATCCGACTGGATCCTCTGGAACCCCGGGAGCAGATACACCGAAGCGGCTCTCCGTCCCACCGATGGGTGGGCGGAGGAGCCGCTGGTGCGGATCGGAAGTCGGGTCGTTCCGGTCAGCGAGCGTTTCGAGGCGCTCGAGGCGGTTGGCGACTCCGTCGAGAAGGCGTCCGCCGCGCCGGACTCGACGCCGGCGACCTCCGGGAACTGAGGCCCGACCCGCGAGCGAGACCGTCGATCCGGCATACCGGGTCGAACGTCGTGGCGGGGAAGCCTCCGGTCAGGAGGCGTCTTCCTCTTCGACATTCTCGCCGTCGAACTCGGCCCGGGCGCGATCGACCGCTTCCTTCATCTCGGTCCAGGCGCCACGGAGCTTCTCGCTCACGTCGTCCCACGCGTCGTCACTGACCTTGCGGGCACGCCTGAGCTGATTTTCGAACTCGTTGCGCTTCTCGGTGACCGACTTCTTCGCCGCTTCGAGCTTCTGACGGGCTTCGACCTCGCCCTTCTTCATCTGCTCGATCTCCATCTCCTGGAAGCGGCGTCCCAGATCTTCGAGCTGCTGCTCCATCTCCGACGTGAATTCGGCGCGCTCCGGCGTATCGGTCATCGTATCGATGGTGTCTCCCTGTATATCGTGTTCGGTGTCCGCGACACTGCTGTGCCGTCGATATAAAGGTATGCGAAACAACAACTTGAGTTCCGCCCTGATGCGGGCGTCATCGGGTCCGACGGTGGCCGTCAGCCGGTGGTTGCGAACTGGAGTTCGTGGAGTCGGGCGTAGAGGCCGCCCGCCTCGAGAAGCTCGGCATGCGTGCCCTGCTCCCGGAGGCGACCCCGGTGCATCACCAGGATCCGATCCGCACCGACGACGGTCGACAGGCGGTGTGCGATGATGATGGAGGTGCGGCCCTTCATGAGCTCGTCCGTCGCTTTCTCGATGCGCTCCTCGATCTCGGAGTCGACCGAACTGGTGGCCTCGTCCAGGATCAGGATCGGCGGATCGAACACCAGCGCCCGGGCGAAGCTGACCAGTTGCCGCTCTCCGACGCTCAGCGAGATCCCCCGCTCTCCGAGCTTCTGCTCGTACCCGTTCTCGAGCCGCTCGATGAAGGGAGCTGCGCCGACGCGCTCCGCGGCCGAACGGACCGCCCGGGTGGAGACGTCGGAGGACCCGAGGCGGAGGTTGTACTCGACGCTCTCGCTGAACAGGAAGACGTCCTGGAGAACCAGGCCGACCCGCTCGCGCAGGTCGTGGACGCGGAGGTCGCGGATCGGCACGCCGTCCAGGAGAATCTCCCCCTCCTGCACGTCGTAGAACCGCATCAGAAGGTTGATGATCGTGGTCTTTCCGGCGCCGGTGTGGCCCACGATGGCGACCTTTTCACCGGCCCGGACGTGGAAGCTCACGTCCTCCAGCACCCAGTCCCACTCCTCGCCGCGCTTTCCGTAGGCGAAGGACACGTTGCGAAACTCGATCTCCCCCCGGGTCTCGGCGGGTAGTTCCACCGGGTCGGTCGGGTCCGTGATGGCGGCCTCCTCGTCGAGCAGCCCGAAGATCCGCTCGGAGGATGCCATCGCTCCCTGGAGCAGATTGTACTTCTCGCTGAGATCCTGGATGGGGCGGAAGAAGCGCCGGGCGTACTGCAGAAAGGCGGCGATCACGCCGACCGTGAGCGTACCCTCGAGCACCCGGGCGCCGCCCGACCAGATGACGAGGGCGAGCGCCGTCGCGGTGAACACCTCGATGACGGGGAAGAACAGGGCGTAGTACGTGATCGACCGGAGGTGCGCCTGGAGGTAGTTGTCGTCGAGCTCCGCGTGGCGCGCCTGCTCGGCGGGCTCACGGTTGAAGAGCTGGACGATGCGCATCCCGGTGAAGCGCTCGTGCAGGAAGGAGTTGAGCGCCGAGACGCGTTTCCGGATGTCGCGGTACGCGTCGCGGATACGGGATCGGAAGACGAACACGGCCCACGCAACGAAGGGCAGCACCGAGAAGGTCACGAGGGAGAGCTGCCAGTCCATCGTGATCATGAATCCGAAGATGAAGAACAGCGTGAACACGTCCCCGAAGACCGTGACGAGGCCCGAGGACAGGAGCTCGTTCAGCGTCTCGACGTCGGAGGTGATCCGCGTCATGAGCCGCCCGACGGGCGTCCGGTCGTAGAACTTCAGATCGAGCTTCTGGAGCTTCGCGAAGATCTCGCGCCGCAGGTCGTACATCACCGACTGGCCGAGCCAGGTGGTGAGAAGGCCCTGCGCGTACTGGAAGACGAACGCTCCGGCCGCGGCGCCGAGATATGCGAGGGTGAGCAGCCCAAGCAGGTCGCGGTCGCCGTTGGGGATCGCATCGTCGATCGCGCGCTGGGTCAGCCAAGGGCCCACCGCGGCGAGACCGCTCGCGACGACGAGCAGGAGGACGGCCAGCGCGACCTGCCACTTGTAGGGCCGGACGTAGGCCAGCAGACGTCGCATGAGGGCGCCGTCGTAGCCCTTCTGGAGAACCTCCTCTTCGACCCCCGGCGGGCGGGTCATCGATCCACGCCCGGCATGCCGATCATCTCCGCGACTCGAGTTCCCGGAGAAGGTCGTCCAGGGTGTGACCGTTCGAGAGGAGCGCGACGAGGGCGTGGTAGAGCACGTCCGCGGCCTCCTCGGGCGCCCGTCCGTCGTCGCGCAGGAGCGCCTGGATCAGCTCTGCGGTCTCCTCGCCGAGCTTCTTGATCCGGAGGTTTTCGTCCTCGAGGAGGCGGACCGTGTAGCTGCCTTCCGGGCGCTCCTCGGCGCGGGACGCGAGCGTTCGCCAGACGGCGGGGAGTGTGGCCTCCGCATCGGGCCGCGTGCCGGCGCCGAAGCAGGTGTCGTCCCCGGTGTGGCACGCGGGTCCGGCGGGGTGGAC
>DATFJS010000502.1:0-8387 GCA_035269045.1 Longimicrobiales bacterium
GAAATCCCGCTGATCTCCGCCCGAGCACCGATCAGACTCGAGGTCAGCCGTACGTCCGACAGGTGACAGTCGTTTCCGACCAGGGTGTCCTCGAGAACCGAGTCCTCGAGGGTCGCGCCCCGCTCGACCGTCACGTTGGGCCCGATGCGCCCGCCGGTGACACGGGCTCCCGCCTCGATGCGCACGGGCTCCACGATCTTCGCCCCGTCGACCTCCGCCTCGGGGTCCACACCCCCACGCGTCGTCTCCAGCAGGTGACGGTTGGTCTCGATCACCGTCTCGACCTTGCCGCAGTCGTACCATCCCTCGACGGGCGCCGTCCGGAGCCGGGCCCCGTTGTCGACCATGTACTGGAAGGCGTCGGTGAGGAAGAACTCCCCGCCTTTCCCCGGGTCCCGGTGCAGGACGTCGTGAATCCCCTCGAACAGCAGCGCGTAGTCGCGGATGAAGTAGACGCCGATGTTCGCCAGCTTCGAGACCGGCGTCTCCGGTTTCTCCACGATGCGCTCCATGATGCCGTCGTCGCCCGTGACGATGACGCCGAAGCGCTGGTAGTCCTCGACTTCCTTCGCCCAGAGGATGCCGGCGTCTTCGGCCGGCAACGACCGCGCGAGCGACAGGTCGGCGTCGAAGAGGGTGTCCGCGAACAGGATCAGCAGTTCGTCGTCGGCCCACGGCTCCGCGAGCTTGATCGCGCCCGCCGTCCCATCCTGCACCTCCTGGACGACGAAGTGGGCCCGGATGTCCGGATACTCGGTGCGCACGAAGTCGCGAACCGCGTCGCCGAGATAGCCCACGATGAAGACGATCTCCTCCACGCCCAGCGCCAGCACGTCGTCCAGCAGGTAGCTCAGGACGGGTCGTCCCCCGACCTTCACGAGCGGTTTGGGCGTATGATGGGTGAGAGGGCGGAGGCGGGTGCCCCGTCCAGCGAGTGGGATGATGGCCTTCATGAGCCGTGTCCGGGTTGCGAAGTTGGAGATGGTGCGATCGATGTGACGCCACTCGGTAACCGCCGTCGGTCGCGACGGCGGGCCGAAGGGTACCGACAAGGGGGAGGACACGCATGACGGGTGGATTGATCCGCGGATATCGGAATCCCGGTGTGATCGTTGCGGGACTGGTACTGCTCGGCGCGGCGCCTGCGTGCGCTGCAGGCCCCGCCGCATCCGGTGCACCGGCAGCGATGGGCGTGGCGGCGCCGGTCTCCGTCGATACCGCCACCATCTCGGTGTCCGCCGAGGCCTCGGCCTCCGTGACGCCGGACCGGGCCCGACTCCGTTTCGCCGTCGAGACCGAGGCGGACTCCGCCGCGTGGGCGACCCGTCTGAACGCGGACGCGACGCAGGCGGCCATCGCGGCGGTGCGCGAACTCGTCGGCGAGGACGACGACGTGTCCACCACCGGCTTCTCCGTAAGCCCGATCTACTCGCGCGACGGGGATCGTCGCGTGACCGCGTACCGCACCACCAACGCGCTGGTCGTGACGCTGACCGACATCGATCTCGTCGGGCCGGTGATCGACGCGGCGGTCGGCGCCGGAGCCAACCGGGTCGACGGCCTCGAGTTCTACGCTGCGGATTCGCAGGAGGCGTACATGGACGCGCTGGCTCGCGCGGTCGAACGTGCCCGCGCGGAGGCCGAGGTCATGGCCGCCGCCGCCGGCGGTACGCTGGGTCGTATCGTGTCCCTGCAGTCGAACCGATCGGGTCAGCCGGTGGCGCGCGTCATGGCCGAGGGGATGGCGATGTCGGCCACGCCCATCGAGCCGGGCGATCAGAGCGTCGGCGCATCGGTTCGACTCGAGGTCCAGCTCCTCTCGCGTTGAACGAGCCCACGTCCGAGCGCCCCGCACCGCGCCGAACGGTGGCGAGTGGCGACCGTCCCGACGTGGAGCCGCGCGTGTACGCGATCCCCTTCGATCGCGTATGGAACGCCGCGCGGACCGCGCTCGAGGGCGAGGGGGCGACGATCGATGTGGCCGACGACACCGCCGGCCTCCTGCGCGCGTCGGGCGAGGCGGGCTTTCCGCGCCACCGCTGGTCCGCGGACGTCCACATCGGGCTCGACGAGAACGGGCAGACACGGGTGGACCTCGAGGTCCACCTCCTCGAGGGCTGGGACCTCGGGCGCACCGCACGTCGGGCACGACGGCTTCTGCAGGGCGTCGACGAGGCCGCGGGTGCGGACGAACGGACTCGACTCCGTACCGACGCCCCGATGGTGGTCCTGCTCATCGCACTCGCGGGGCTCGCCTGCGCCGACGAGCCCGCGCCTCAGCCCGAACTCGAACAGGCCCCGGAGCCCGTCGCGGTCGAGTCGCCGGCGATCCCCGAGCGCTCCTACGAGCGGGCCATCGCCTTTCGCGCCACCGGCACCGACTCGACGCTCGCGGTCGTGTGGCTCTTCGATCACGACGACATGGGCACGACCGTACGTCGCCACGCCCGCGGGCTGTTGCTTCGGGACGGGATCTGGGACGACTTCTTCGAGGCGGCGTCCGAGGATCCTCCCTCCGAGAGTCCGTGGCGCATCGTGCCGTCCGGTCCGCTCCGCCTGGTGGTCGGGGGCGGAGACCGGGTGGACCGGGTGATCTACGAACGGGGCGAACGTCTGCTCGACCTCGAACTCCGCGGCGGCGGGGCGGCGTGGACCGGTTCCCGAGGCGGCTCCTTCGCCGTCGAGGACGGCGTCGTCACCCTGGGCGATCGTGCCCTGAGCGGCCTCGTGGTCGATCTGTCCCGATCGCGCACGCCCGACGAGGGCCCGATGGGCGACTGGGCCTTTCTGACCTCGGGGGATTCGATCGCCATCATCCTCCAGGCGGCCACCCGTGAACGCGGAGAGAATGCGTTCCAGGGATGGGTCCTGCGTGGAGATCGCGAGATCCTCCTGCCGCAGCTGACCCTCGCCTGGACCGGCACCCGGGCGTACGACGAGGCACGGCGGGACGTCCCGATCGCCTGGAGCCTTGCCGACCCCGACGGCGAGGTCGCCGGCAGCCTCCAGGTCCGCGCGGTACGGCTGCGCGCCGGGGAGGGAGAGGGTCCGCTCCTGCCGCTGGACGGCCTCTTCGAGGTCGGCGGCGTCGTGACCATCGAGGGAGTCGAGCGGGAGGTCGAGGGCCTCCTCCGCCATCGCCAGGGAGGTCCGGGGTGAACACGGAATGGATCCGGGCGATCGTCACGATCCTCTTCGGGGCACTCGCCGGCGGGCTCACGAACACGGTGGCGATCTGGATGATCTTCCACCCGTACCAGCCGCCGCGCATCCTCGGTCGCCGCTGGAACTGGCTTCAGGGCGCGGTTCCGAAAAACCAGAAGCGTCTGGCCGCGGCCATCGGCCGCACCGTCGGCAACCGGCTGCTGACCGAGGAGGACCTGACCCGGATCCTCTCCACCCCCGAATTCCGGGCCGCCTTCGATGCCCGCCTCGCGAGCTTCCTCGACCATGTCCTCGAGAAGGAGCGCGGCAGCCTCCGTGACCTCCTTCCCGACGACGCCCGTCCGGCGGTCGAGGGGTTCGTGGAGCGCCTCCTCGCCCACGCCTCCGCACGGCTGCGGGCGTGGGTGGAGTCGGAAGAGTTCGAGCGTGCCGTGGCCGAGCGCACCGGACGGCTCGTCGACTCCGTGTCCGATCGCCCGGTGGGCGAGCTGCTGACGCCTGCGCGGGAAGCCGTGGTGGCCGAGGCCGTCGACGAGTGGCTCGCGGGCATCGTGGCCAGCGACGACTTCGAGCGCGCGGTCTCCGACTACCTGGACCGTTCGTCCGAGCGCCTCCTCGCGCCGGAGCGGACCTTCGAGGAGATCCTTCCGCTCGGGCTCGTCAGCTCGCTCGAGCACGCCATCCAGGGCTACCTCCCGCTCGCGATCGAGCGGCTCGGGAGTCTGCTGGAGGACGAGGACACCCGGGCGAAGTTCGAGTCCACGCTGCGCGACCTGTTCCACCGCTTCCTCGGGGACCTGAAGTTCCACCAGCGCATCGTCGCCAAGCTGGTCGTGAACGAGGACACGGTCGACCGGGTCCTCGACACCATCGAGAAGGAGGGAGCGGAGCGACTGTCCGAGCTTCTCACCGAGCCCGCGATGCAGCAGGCGATGGCGAAGAGCGTGAACGAGGCCATCGTGGAGTTCCTCCGCCGGCCCGTACGCGGCGTCCTGGGCGAACCGGGCTCCGCGTCGGTGGCCGACGCCCGCGAGACACTGGCCGCCTGGATCGTCGGCATGGCCAGGGACCCGCAGACCCGCGGATTCCTGGTCGAGAAGCTGCAGGACGGGATGACGAAGGTCGGCGGCCGCACCTGGGGCGACGTGCTCGAGAACGTGCCGACCGAGCGGATCTCCGGATGGCTCGTCGAGGCCGGCCGGAGCGACGCGGCCGCCCGTGCCACCGAGGATGTCGGACGCTGGCTCGCGGACACCCTGCTCGACCGTCCGATCGGCCGGCCGTCGAGGTGGCTGCCGGACGACGCTGCGGAGCGGGTGGAGGCGGGCCTCGGGCCCGTCGTCTGGAGCTGGCTCCAGGGTCAGGTGCCGGATGTCGTGCAGAAGCTCGACGTCGGACGACGGGTGGAGGAGAAGGTCGTCGACTACCCGATGCCCCGTCTCGAGGAACTCGTGCGGAAGGTGACCGACCGCGAGCTGCGCCTGATCGTGCGCCTGGGCTACATGCTGGGCGCGGGTATCGGAGCGCTGCTGGTCGGGGTCGACCTGATCCTGGGATAGCCTCGGGCCCGAGGCTCGGCGAAGGGCTCCGGCGTCACCGTCGCCCGGGCGACGTCAGTCGCGGTCTTCCGGGTCGCGAACCTCGAATCGACGGCCGGCGCGGCTGGGCGTGTTCACGCTCACGTTCCGCTTCATCCACGCCATCGGCGTGAAGTGTCGCTTGACCTTCTTGCGCCGCCCACCGCCTTCCTCGATCACGCGGTCGATTTCCTCGATGTCGCGATCGTAGCGCCCGGGAAGCCCGAGCCAGATACCGAGGCCGAGGGCGGCGACGCCGCCGATGATGTAGAGGATCATGCTCAATCAAAAACCGGCGCCGGCCTCGGGTTCCGCCCGATGGCCGGCGCCGGTGCGCAGCGGATCGACGCCGCCGGGGGCGTCCGGGATCCGGAGCGGGACGTTCGGCCGGTCAGCTCTTGATCGACTCGAACGCGAGAATGCCGAGACCGACGGAGAGGATGATGGCGGCGGCGTTCGTGCCGACCGCGACCAACGCGACGACGGTCCAGAAGATGATGTGGGTGAAGAGATATCCGCCCGGAACCATGTCGCCCATGATCGCCTCGTTTCGGTGTAGTCGCAGGTGTTCGGCCGCCGGAATATCTCACCGTCTTCCGCGCCCGTCCAGCGCCGATGCGCGCCGGTTCGGGATCAGTCTACCACGAAGGGGCCGTCAGGTGCCGCTCCACCCTCCCGCGCCCGATTCCGGGCCTCCGAAAGGTACGCCACCTTGAGGTCGAGCAGACTGCTGATCTTCCGCATGAGGTAGTCCTCGCGGCTCGACAGGTCGCCATCGGCGTACACGAGGCCCCAGAGGATCTCCGCCAGCACCATCTTCTGACCGAGCGAATAGTGCTGGCGAATCAGCCGCGTGAACTGGAAGAGGTCGGTCGCCTGCCGGCGCTCCTGCTCGGCGACACGGATGAGCTCGTCGGCCCGCTCCTCCTCCAGTCCCCAGTGGCGGCGGACCGCCGACTCGAGGTGCTCCCGCTCCTCATCGGAGAACTCGTCGTCGGCCCAGGCCAGCTCGAGCATGAGAGCGCACGCCGCCATGCGGACGTCGGGATTGCGCGCGTCGGTGCCACGCGCGGCCGGGTCGCCTTCCCCGTCGGATTCCGACGAGGGCTGCATGGAGGTGCGGAAGAACTCGCGGATCGCATCGAGCATGTGGGTCTCCGGGAACGCGGATCAGAAGTCGATCGACCGGACACGGCGCACACCGGCCCGGAGTGGCAGAACGATGGCGACGGCCGTGAGTGCCGCGGCACCCGCGACGCCCACCACCAGCGGGATCGGGCTCGTGCCCGTCTCTCCCCGCAGGCCCGCCTGCAGGAAGACGTACACCGGCCAGGCCTCGAGAAGCACCACCAGACCGAGGTAGATCACCGCCGTCATCATGAACAGCAGGCCACCGAAGGAGGTCGGGATCTCCGCCACGTTCTCCGTATCGTAGTTCGGGAACAGCGCGCCGAGCCCGAGCGCGAGCGCGGTGATCGCGAACGTCGCCGCGATCATCGTCCCCGTCGTGAGCCAGAACACGAGCGGGTCGGCCTGCATGAAGATATTGGTGACGACGATGAGCGGCAGCGCGACCAGGAGCAGCGGAATCGTCCCCACCCAGTACTTCGCCCAGAACAGCGTGCGGACGTCCAGCGGTGACGACCGGAGCAGCCACATCATCCGCCCCTCGATCGACATCGCGGGGAAGACGAACCGGGCCGCGATGGCGGCGACGACGAATCCGGCGAGCCCCAGGTTCAGGAAGGCGATGAGGTTGATCAGGAAGAAGGAGATCTCCTCCCCCGAGTAGAGCGGCAGCTGCTGGATGTTGTAGACGTACACCACCACCAGCACCGCGAGCAGGATGAGCTGCGACCACTGGGTGGCGTCCCGGAAGAACACCCGGATCTCCTTCTCCACGAGCTCGCGGGTGGTGGGGGTCGCGTTTCCGAAGAACCGGTCGAGCATCCGCGACCGCGTCCGTCCCGCGCGCTTCTCCGCGCCCTCCTGCGACTTCGAGAAGCCCGACGGGAAGAACTTCGCGTGGAGCCACGCCCCGAACACGACCGCGGCGGCGGCCGTGGTGACGAGCAGCAGGAGCGGGTGCCAGTCGAAGAAGCCGTCGAGGTGGCTCATGAGCGCCGCCGCGGCCCATTCGTTGGGCAGCCAGGGCGAACTCGGGGTTCGCAGCACCGCCATGAAGTCCACGAGGTCGCGGAATTCCTCGGGTCGGACCAGACGCTCGGGACGCAGGAAGCGGAAGAGCGCCACCACGCCCGCCGCGGCGAGCAGGCCGATCAGCGCCAGGAGGTCGCGGGTGCGCCGGGCCGGAAAGATGTTCACGAGCGCGAGCGTGAAGGCCGTCCCGAGCACGGCGGGAATGACGAGAAGTGGGACGAGCACGGCCAGCGCGAGCAGGTAGTACGTCGGCCCCGCGGAATAGACGACCCCGTACGCCATCAGCAGCGGCACACACAGCAGCGCGACCATCCAGCTCGAATCGATCATCGTCTCGATCAGCCGCGCGCCGTACACCTGCACGCGGTCGACCGGGGCCGCGACGAGCAGCTCGAGGTCCTCCGACAGGAAGAAGGTCGAGAGCGCCGTGATGACGTTCGAGAGCAGCAGAATCGAGAGAAACGTCAGGAACGCGAGTCCGAGGAGCTTCGACGCCAGCAGATCACCCACTCCCTGCGTGTTGCGGAAGTACAGGAGCATCTGGTGGATGACGGCGAAGATCAGCGCGAAGAAGAAGAAGCCGACGAAGCCCAGCAGGATCGCCTTGAAGAGCCGGCCCTCCCCCTGTCGAGCACGATTCAGCTTGATCGCCAGCTTGGGACGCAGCAGCCAGAGGAACCCCGGGCCGCGCGACGCGGTGCCTGAACCGCTCACCGCTCGAGTGCTTCCTGCAGGCCGCGCACGATCTCGGCCATGTCGTCACCCCCGGTGAGCTTCAGGAAGATCTCCTCGAGGTGGGCGCTGCCGTCGGCGGCGTCCGCGCGCAGTTCGTCCATCGTGTCGGAGGCGATGACCTCGCCGTGCTGGATGATGGCGATCCGGTCGCAGAGCGCCTCCGCCACCTCGAGCGTGTGCGTCGAGAGGAAGATCGTTCCCCCGTTCTTCGTGTAGGCGCGGAAGAGGTCCTTGAGGATGCGGGCCGACCGCGGATCCAGCCCCACCATCGGTTCGTCCACCACGATGAGCTCGGGTTGGTGGAGGAGCGCCGAGCTGATCAGGAGCTTCTGACGCATGCCGTGCGAGTAGCTCTCGATCAGTTCGTCCTTCCACTCCTCCAGGCTGAACAGGCGGAGTAGTCGGTCCGCCTGCGCTTCCGTCTCGGGACCGTGATGACCCCAGAGTCCCGCGACGAAGCGGAGGAATTCCCCCCCGGAGAGCTTCTCGTAGAGGTAGGGCCGATCGGGGATGTAGCCGATGCGCTGCTTGGCGGCCTCCGGGTCGGCGTGGAGGTCGTCTCCGCCGAGCAGGACGCGGCCCGCGGTCGGCTGGAGCACGCCGGCCACCATGCGGATCGTCGTCGTCTTTCCCGCCCCGTTGGGACCGAGGAAGCCGAAGACCTCACCGCGCCGCACCTCGAGATCGAGGCCCTTCACCGCGGTGAAGTCGCCGTAGCGTTTCACGGCGCCGCGGAGTTCGAGGATCGGG
>DATFJS010000503.1:0-10175 GCA_035269045.1 Longimicrobiales bacterium
CGGCATGCTCAACTCTATCCCGACGCCCTGCATCTCGTCACGGCCCTGGCACGGCCCTGGCACGATCACGAGCGCACGATCGCGAGCGGATCCGCGAGGCCGCGGCCGCCCCCGACGCCGCCTGCCCGATTCATTCCGGTCGGTCCGATCCGGCTCAAATCGGCTCCGGTCTCGTCGAACTCCCGGCAGGGGGATTGACCGGAGCCGGTCGAGACCGAAGAATCGCATCCAATCGACATCGTGCGGCCGGCCGGCGAGCCGCGCCGCCACACCGACCCGGAACCGCTGGAGGGGGACCGATGGACCGTAGCATGCTGCTGGACGATACGCTGCTGGAGCGCGCACGGATCGAGGACACGCTCGTCATGGCCGCCGCCTGGGACGACGACGACGGCGACGACTGGGAGGAGCGCGCCTGGGAGAAGTCCGACGACGACGAGTCCTGGGACGACGAGGACGACGAGGACGACGACTGGGACGACGACGACCTCGACGAGGAGGACCTCGACGACGACGAGGGTCTCGACGACGACGAGGACGACGACTGGGAGGACTGAGGTCGCCCGACCCTCTGGTCTCCCCCCGGCGGTGTAGTCACCTTTCGGGCTGGCCCCGCTTCGGGGGCCGACACTTCGCTGCCCGGGAGCCTCTCCGTCATGTCGTTCAGAATCCGTACCCTCGCCGCTGCACTCCTGCTCGCGGCCCCCGCCTCGCTGACGGCGCAGGCGATTCCCACGCCTGCGTCCGTCCTCGGACACGAGGTCGGCGCCGACTTCGTGCTCGCCACCTGGGAGCAGTCGATGGAGTACTTCGACGCCCTGGCGGCAGCGTCGGACCGCGTGCTCATGCGCGACGTCGGCACGACCTCGTTCGGGCGTACGGCTCGCGTCGCCTTCATCAGTTCGGCGGAGAACCTCGCGAATCTCGACCGGCACGTGGACATCGCGAAGCGGCTCGCGAACCCCGCCGGTCTCACCGATGCCGAGGCCCGGGATCTGGCCCGTGAGGGCCGCGCGATCGTGCACATCGACGGCGGCATGCACGCGACCGAGGTCGCCCACGCCCAGCATACCATCCAGCTGGCGTACGACCTCGTGACGGGCGACGACGACCCCGAGGTCGCGCAGATCCTGGACGAGGTGATCCTGCTGCTGTGGCCCTCGATCAACCCCGACGGCCAGACGCTGATCGCGGACTGGTACAACTCGAACGTCGGGACGCGGTACGAGGCCGCACCGGCGCCGTTCCTCTACCAGAAGTACATCGGGCACGACAACAATCGCGACGGCTACATGATCAACATGATCGAGTCGCGGTTCATCACGCGGGTCTCGCGGGAGTACGAGCCACAGATCATCTACAACCACCACCAGACGTCCCCCTTCCCGACGCGCATCTGGATCCCGCCCTTCGCCGAGCCGATCTCGCCCCGGGTGCATCCGCTCATGTGGCGGACGGTGAATCTGATGGGGATGAACATGTCCCACGCGCTCGAGGAGCGCGGTATGCGGGGCGCGACGCACATGGGGGGCACCTTCGACAACTGGTACCCCGGCTTCATGGACCACGCGCAGAACTTCCACAACATCGCGTCGTTCCTGACCGAGACCGCGCTGGCCGTGAACGGCACCGCGACGCCGCAGTTCTTCACGATCTCCGACTTCCCCTCCAGCGAGCGGGATCTGCGCCCCGGCTCGCTCTACTCCTCCCCCTGGGAGGGTGGCTGGTGGCGCATCCGCGACGCGATCGACTACATGCTCGTCGCCTCGTTCTCCGTGCTCGACTTCGCGGCGAAGTTCCGCGAAGACGTGCTGTACAACCGGTACCAGGCGGGACGCGACGTCGCGACGCAGTACGCCGACGCGCCCCCGTACGCCTACTTCATTCCGCAGGACCAGCGGGACCCGGTCGCCGCGGTCGAGCTGCTTCGGCGCCTCGCCTTCAACGGCATCGACGTACACACGACCACCGATGCGCTGACGGTCGACGGGATCTCGTATCCGGCGGGGACGTGGGTGATCCGGATGGATCAGCCCAACGCCAACTTCGTCGCGCAGCTGTTCGACGTGCAGGAGTACCCGGACCTGCAGGTCTATCCGGAGGGCCCGCCGGACCAGCCCTACGACGTCGCCGGGTGGACACTGCCGTATCAGTTCGGTGTGGACGTCCACGAGGCGCGCACACCGGTCGACGCGTACGCCGCGGCGCTCGAACCCGTGATCGGGGAGACCCGGCCGTGGGACTTCGAAGGCGACGCATCGCCCTTCGACTCGCCGCCGGACGTCGGGTTCGACACCGATCCCGTCGCGGCGGGGATCGTCCCGCCCGCGGGCACCGTCACGGGGGGTGGCAGCGCGCTGATCCTGGACGCGGCGCAGAACAACACCTTCAAGGCGATCGGTCGGGCGCTCGAGGGGGGAGCGACGGTGCGGTTCGTTCCGGGGGAGACGTCGGACGTGGAGGGTGAGGCCGGCACGACCGGCTACTGGGCGATCGAGGGGCTTTCCGGTGACGCCCGTTCCTCGATGGTCTCGGATCTCCATCTCCGGGCTCGCCGCGGGAGCGCCTCGGGTCCGGAGGTCGCGCCACGGATCGGCCTGTACCGCCCCTGGAGTCCGAGCATGGACGAGGGCTGGACCCGCTGGCTCCTGGAGGCCTACGACGTCCCCTTCACCTCTCTCTACAACCCGGACGTCCGCGCCGGTGACCTCATCGACCGCTACGACGTGATCGTGGTCGCCGACATCGGCACCGGCACGATCGTGGACGGGTGGCCCGAGTCGCGCGTCCCGGGGCGCTACGCCGGCGGTATCGGGGACGACGGGGTCCGGGCGCTCGACGACTTCGTCGCCGCGGGCGGCACGCTCGTGACCATCAACGGGTCGAGCCACTTCGCCATCGACCGCCTGCACCTCCCGGTGCGCGACGTCGTGCGCGGAGTCGACAACGAGGAGTTCTCGCTGGGGGGATCGGTCACCGAGATCCTCACCGACCCGAGCCACCCGGTCATGAGCGGAATGGAGCCGCGTGCCGCGACGATGATCGGCGGCAGCCCCGTCTTCACGACCGAGGAGGGCTTCGAGGGCCGCGTGCTCGCGAAGTACGCGACCGAGGGCTCACCCCTGATGTCGGGCTACCTGCTCGGCGAGGAGTACCTGCAGGGCCACGCCGCCGCGATCGAGGTGAAGCACGGGGAGGGGCAGGTCGTTCTGCTCGGCATGAGGCCGCAGTGGCGCGCCCAGCCGTTCGGGTCGTTCCGGATCCTCTTCAACGCGGTGATGTACACGGATGAGGTGGCGGACGCCGTGCCCTCGGAGAGCGTGTTCTGGGAAGCGCCGGCGACCGACGAAGAAGAAGACGAGACCGGGCGGTAGAAGAACATGGTCCCGATGACCCCGTGGGTGCGCAATCTGCTGATCGCCAACGTGGCGGCGCATCTTCTCGTGCCCGCAGGGTCCGGGATCTGGCTGCAGGGGGCGTTCTTGGGGTCGGAGATGCTCACGCACCCCTGGACGCTGCTGACCTATCAGTTCCTGCATGCGCCGGGGTTCGGGCACATCTTCTTCAACATGCTCGCGCTGTACTTCTTCGGGCCGCGGCTCGAAGAACGCCTGGGGGCGGGCAACTTCCTGGCGCTGTACCTCGGCGCGGGTGTGTTCGGCGCCGTCCTTTCTGCCGTATTCACGCCGCAGGCGCTGATGGTCGGCGCGTCCGCCGCCGTGTATGGCGTCGTGGCGGCCTTCGCCGTGGTCTGGCCCTTCGAGAAGGTCTATCTCTGGTTCGTGCTGCCCGTCCCGATCTGGGCGCTGGCGATCTTCATGGTCGTGTTCAGCCTGCAGTCGAGCGTGGTGGGCGTGAACGACGGGATCGCGCACTTCGCCCATCTCGGCGGGCTGATCTTCGGGGGTGCCTACCTGAAGATCTGGGAGTACCGGACCGGCTCGGCGCTCCGCAGCTTCCAGAAGAAGATGCAGATGCCGTCGGGCGATGCCCCGCGTCCGATCCGTGACCGCGGTGCGGTGGCACGCTGGGAGGAGATCGATGTCTCCGACCTCCACGAGATCAACCGTGTGGAGGTCGAACAGCTCATGGCGCGCGTACGGGCCGAGGGCGCATCGACGCTCACGACGAGCGAGCGCCAGTTCCTCGACCGGATGGCCGGGCGCTGACCCCGGCCCGAAGTACGGCTACGGTCAGCGCACCTTGCAGGTGTTGATGCCGAACAGCGCGTAGAGCCCGCAGAACCCGGTGACGGCCGTGCCGATCATCACCACGGCGACGATCCATCCCGCGATGGCGAGCCCGCCGGTGAGGACGTCGGTCGCCAGCAGCGTGACGACGAGCGCGAGTCCGATGATGCCGCGGACCGCCCGGTCCCATCCTGCTTCGTTGGTGCTCAAGATCCTGACCTCCGTTATTGGTGCATGTACCACGTATCGGATGAATCCTCTCTCCGACTCGTCGGTTCCCTCTACACCATCGCCTTTCGGGGAGTCCGACGGGAGTGGGTGGATGCCCCCGGTGGCGTGGGGAAATTTCCCGCGCCGCGCCTTGTCCTGCTCATACCGCCGAGCCGATGGACCTCGATCACGGATATCCGATTCCTGCCGCCGAGCACGAAAGCGAAGAGGTCATCCAGCGGAGTCGCTTCAGGACGGTCATCGGACGGGCGGAGAGTCCGGAGTCGGCGCACGCGTTCGTGCAGGGGATACGCGAACGTTTCCCGGATGCGACCCATCACTGCTGGGCCTTCGTGGCCGGGCCTCCCGGCGATACCGCGAAGGTGGGAATGAGCGACGACGGCGAGCCTTCGGGTACGGCGGGTCGCCCGATGCTGACCACGCTGCTGCACTCCGGGGTGGGCGAGGTGGTGGCGGTGTCGGTGCGCTGGTACGGGGGCACGAAGCTCGGGACCGGGGGGCTGCAGCGCGCCTACACCTCGGGGGTCAGGCGGACGCTCGAGGCGCTGCCGGTCCGGGAACGGATCGCACGGACCCGGCTGGAGGTCGTGTTCGCCTACGCCCACGTCGACGCGGTACAGCGCCTGCTGACCGACGTCGATGGCCAGATTCACCAGGAGCAGTACGGCGCCGACGTGCGCTACCGGGTCGAGATCCCCGAGATCCGGCGCACCCGGTTCACCCGCGAACTCGCGGAACTGACCTCCGGAGCGGGAGAGGTGCGCCGCCTCGACTGAGGTGTGCGCCCAGAGCACTTCCGCCCCCCCTCGGGAACTCCGACCCGTACCCGCCGCTTCGGTCCTCTGAAGACCCGGACGGGCACTCCGGAACCAGCTCGGGAACCTCCACGCAGGACTGCGGGTTCATATCCCGAAGCTTGAAAGGTTGTCTGCTCATGTAACTACGCGAGACGGGTCTCGGCCGAGCGTCCCGCGGGGAAGGCGGCAGCCCGAACCACACAATTACTCACCAAGATCCGGAACCATATCTCATGCGCAATCTGCTCAACATCGCGACGGTCATCGTCGCTGCCGCGGCGCTCGTCGCCGCCACCCCGGCCACCACGCCGGAGCCCTGGAACGTCGATGCCGCCCATACCGAGGTCACCTTCGAGGTGCGCCATTTCTTCACGCCGGTGTCCGGCAGGTTCGACGACTTCGACATCGAGCTCGTCTACGACGCCGAGGACGTATCCAACTCGAGCGTCCGTGCCGTGATCCCGGTCGCCAGCATCGACACCAACAACGAGCGCCGCGACGAGCACCTCGAGTCGCCCGACTTTTTCGACGCGCCGGCGTACCCGAACATCACCTTCGAGAGCACTTCGATCCGGCGCGTCACGGACAACGAGCTGATCGCCACCGGTCAGCTCACCATCAGGGACGTCACGCGTGAGGTCGAGCTCCCGATCACGATGCTGGGCGTGAAGGAGATTCCGGCCGAGATGCAGGAGATGCTCGGTGGTGTCGGTCGCGTGGCCGCCTTCCAGGCGACGCTCGAGATCGACCGCAACGACTTCGGGGTCGGCTCCGGCCAGTGGGCCACCGACGCGGTCGTCGGCAAGAACGTGTCGATCCGTCTCGCCGTCGAGGCGAACCAGCCGGCCGAACTGTAGGACCTCTCGACTTCGGCTGAAGTAAAGGCGGCCCGGTCTCCCGTGAGGGGAGGCCGGGCCGTCTTCGTCGAACCATGGGGTGGGGCAGCCTGGCGAAGACCGTGTCAGCGGCCGTCGTAGTCGAACACCGGCACCCGCAGGCCCCGATAGATCGACAGGAGCCGGAGCGTGAAGGTAAGCGCCATGCCGGCCAGTGATGCGACCGGCGTCGCGACCCCGAGCGTCTCCAGCCCGAGCCAGAGCCCGACGCCGGCCAGGGCCGCCGTGGCGTAGAGCTGCCGGTGGCGGAGGATGAAGGGGATCTCCGCCGTCAGAATGTCCCGGATCGCGCCGCCGGCCACACCCGTCATCATGCCGACCACGAGGATGCTCACGGCGGGCAGGCCCGCGTCGAGGGCGATCTGTCCACCGGACACCACGAAGAAGGAGAGACCCGCGGCGTCCGCGATCTCGAGCGAGTGCTCTGGGGGTCGGCGACGGCGAACCCACGCCACGGTGAGGAGCGCCACCGAGGTGATGACGACCAGGTAGGTCGGGTCGGTCATCCAGAACACCTCGCCCCGGTCCATCAGGACGTCCCGCAGCGTCCCGCCGCCGATCGCGGTGACGATCGCCAGTACCACCACACCGAACAGGTCGAGCTTCTTCCGGCCGGCCGCGAGCACGCCGGAGACGGCGAACACCGCGACGCCGGCGAGGTCGAGCAGGTAGAGGGTCAAGGAGCTGCAGGATCAGGGTGGCGGGGTCACGCTCACGGGGTCACGGTCGCGGGGTCACTACGGCTGCAGTCGGTCGAGCTCCCACAGCTCTCCCTCCGCGTCTCGGCGGAATACCCACCGGTCGTGCAGCCGGCTGGCCCGGCCCTGCCAGAACTCGATACGCGTGGGTACGACACGATATCCGCCCCAGTGCGGCGGGAGCGGGATGTCCTCCCCCTCGAACTTCTTCTCGTACCGGTCGACCTGTGCCTCGAACGCCTCTCGAGACTCGAGCGGGCGGCTCTGTTCCGAGGCCCACGCACCGATCCGGCTGCCCCGGGGGCGGCTCGAGAAATACTCGTACGATTCGAGCTTCGTGAGCCGCTCCACCGACCCCTCGATGCGGATCTGTCGCTCGATCACGGCCCAGTGCAGGATCAGCGCCACCCGCGGATTGGCCTCGAGCTCGTCCGCCTTTCGACTTTCGTAATTCGTGAAGAAGCGGAAGCCGCGGTCGTCGATCCCCTTGAGCAGAACCATGCGGGCCGAGGGGGCCCCGTCCGGCGTCGACGTCGCGAGCGTCATCGCCTCCGGCATGAACATCCCGCACTCCTGAGCGGTCTCGTACCAGGCCTCGACCAGGTCGATCGGGTTCTCCGTGCCCGTGGGGTCGTTCATTCCCTGCACTGCGCCCTTTCCGAGGGTGACGAGCGCCTTGAGGTGTTCCCTGATTCCGGTCATGCGGCGATGCGAGGTGCGAGGTCGTGGCCAGCGGACGCGTCGGAGTACCCGCCGCCTGGGCGGGGGTTCGAGTCGCCACGAAGCGACTCGGGGGTTGAGTCGGCCCCTCGCCGTGTATAGCTTTTTCGGCTCCCAGGACCGGTAGCTCAGGTGGTTAGAGCGCACGCCTGATAAGCGTGAGGTCGCTGGTTCAAGTCCAGCTCGGTCCACTGTGAAACGCCCCCGTCGACGTCGTGTCGGCGGGGGCGTTTGGCGTTGGTGCGACGAGGTCAGTTGCCGAGGCGCTCGTGCATCTCCTCGAACCAGTTGAGCACGACGATGTGGCGCTCGGGGGTCTCGGGTTCGTCGTCCTCCGGGTCCTCTTCGTCGGAATCGGCCCGGCGGGCGAGAATGATGCGGGTTCCATCGGGATGCAGATCCCAATCACGCAGGGAGATGTCGTCGATGACGACCACGGTGCTGTCGACACGAAACACGGGGTCGGCGCTGACGTAGGCGCGGCTCAGCTGAGCCACGGTCTCGCCGTCGGCGCTCTCGCCGGGACCGAAGTAGAGGATGCTGCCGCCGTCTGGATGCCATCTCGGATCAGTCCCGGGCCCGAAGGAAATGCGACTGGGCTCGCCAGTGACAGGGAAGCTGCGGGCGATCACCTCGGTCTCGTCGTACTGGGTGCGATTCGTGTATACCACCCGGTCGCCTGCGGGCGACACCTGCGCCTCGGTGACGAACCATTCCGACTCGAGGTACGACCGCGGTACGGCGCCCTCGTCGACCTGCGTCATCCACAGATCCGTTCGCTGGTTGTAGACAAGCGTGGTGTCGGAGGCCCAGGTCGGTGAGAAGCCAGGTGCGTCGTCCCCCGACGTCGGCGCCGGTCGAGCCGGTGCCTCCGAGGTCACGTCCCGGATCAGGACACGCGGGTACGAACCGGTATACTCCACGAAGGCGATGCGCGTCCCGTCGGGTGACCAGCTCGGATCGGAATTCTCGCCTCGTTCGGTCCACGGCTTGGGGGTCAGATTGAGTCGGAGGTCGTACGTGTAGAGCTGTATGTTGTCGGTTCCCGTCTCCCCCGGCTGGCCGGCGCCGAACGCCACCTGGTCTCCGTCGGGCGCGTACTCGACCCCTCGGACCACTCTCGGCTCGAGAGGGATGGTGGTTTCCACGCCCGTCTCGAGGTCGCGCTCGATCAGGGTGGAGAGACTCCCCCCGAAACCGAGCTGCGAACGCCCCTCCGAGTACACCAGCGTACCGCCGCGCGAAACGGCGTAGTGTGCGACGTTGCTTCGGACGGAAATCCCGTCGCGAACGGGGGTCGGCGAACCGGTGAGTTCGAGCCGGTCGAGATCGAAGGGCACCGCCTGCAGGCCGCCCTCGGGGTGAGCGTAGACCAGGTAGCCGGCCTCGACCCACGTTGCCCGCGATGCCTCCGGCAGCAGTATCCGGCTCGAATCCGCCCCGAGCTCGAACAGCCTGATCGCCGAGCGGTCGCTGCGGCTGTCGGTCACCAGGATGGCGCGGCCTCCCGGAAGAGGGGTCGGCTCGTACGCCCACCCGGCACCCTCGAGCAGCACCTCGACCGCGCCCCCCGTCGCGGGGATGCGGGCGACGTCATCGTTCCAGTAGTAGATGAAGTCGTCGTCGCCCCATGCCAGTTCCGAGGGCTCTCCGGACTCCGAGGTGAAGCGGGTGTTCGGCTGGCCTCCCGCGACGGGTACCACGCGGATCGCGTCATCGTCGCCGTCGACGAATGCGACGCGCGTACCGTCGGGCGAGAAGGTCGGAAAGCCGAGTTCGCCCGGGCCGACCAGGCTGCGGAAGTCGGACTCGTCGATTCGGCGGATCAGGATATGGGATCCCTCGCTCGACGAATCCGCGGATTCCCCTACCGTCACGAAGTGTCGGCCGTCAGGCGACACCCGGATGGGGTGGAAGGAGTCGAGCTCCCACCCCCGCGTGTCGAGCGTGAGGCTCGCGGGTTCTGCGGGGTCGGCGCCTCCACCGAAGGTTAGCACACCCCCGATCAGCCCCACCACCAGGGCCGCCCCGCCGATCGCCGCCACGATCGGCGTCTTCACGCCCTCGCGAACGATGCGCGTCTGCGTGGGCACCGCGGTCGACCCCATCGTCCGCTCGACCACGGTGTGTCGGAAGTCGACGTCGCCGAGCGCCTTCCGGAAGTCCTTCGCCGTCTTGAATCGATCCGCCGGCAGCTTCTCGAGCGACTTCGCGATCGCGCTCTCGATGTGCGGCGGGACGGTCGGGCGGAGGCTCGTGACCGGGGTGGGGCGCGTGGTCAGGATGCGCGCGAGCACGGCCTGGGCGTTGGCGCCGCTGAACGGCGGCTCGCCGGTGAGCAGCTCCTGCAGCACGCAGCCGAGCGCGTAGATGTCCGAGCGCGGATCCAGCGACCGGTCGCCCGCGGCCTGCTCGGGGCTCATGTAGTGCGGCGTGCCCAGACTGAGTCCGGTCTCCGTGCGGCGCCCGTCGTTGGCCTGGCTCACGGCGAGCGCGATCCCGAAGTCGGCGATCAGCGGCTCGCCGCTGGAGAGCAGGACGTTGGACGGCTTGACGTCGCGGTGGACGATGCCCTGCTCGTGGGCGTAGTCGAGGGCGCCGGCGATCTTTCGCACCAATTCGACGGCGTCTTCGACCGGCAGC